>JAEOTI010000261.1 GCA_016839955.1 Candidatus Hodarchaeota archaeon
TGTTCTTCAGACGATTCAGTTTCCAATATTTCTGGAAATGCAAAAATAACAACTCCACCGCAGAGAATAGCAGCGATGAAAAAACCAGCGAAAAAAGACTGAGTTGACATTATTAAATAACCTCATTAAATCATATTAATCCAAAATTAAATTATGACTTTTTGAGAATTAATATCAAACCACTTTCGTATTAATTCAAGTTTATTAACATTAACACCTTCAAAGAATTTAGAAATCTCTCAAACTTGAGTTCATTAATTCGCTGAAATATAGTTTAGGTGTGTTTTTTTTAATAAAGAGGTTGTTGGTTCTATTAAGAACCAAACCTAACAGATTATGCTTGAACTTCCCAAACTGAAAGCGTTCTTGTAAGATTGAAACCCGCGGGATAATTAAAATAGAGAGTGTTATCTCCAGTCGCATCCTGTTCTGAAACCCATGAAACCTCAATTGAATAATTACTTGCAGGTAAGACATCTGTTTCGAAGTTCAGAAAGAAAGTACCATGTATCTCAAAAAAGCCTGTCACCCAGGTGCTATAATAACCAATTCGGCCTATATGATTACCAATACCATTTACTCCAAGAGAAATATTAAATCTAGTCCCTCCAATAAATGTAATACCCATTTGAAGTGCATATGGTGTCGAAAAACTCAATACAAGAAAGGAATTCCCCGCTGTTGTTATAATTGCGTCCATATCTGGAACATCAATCCAATCCGTAGTATTTACATCTCCAATATAAGCCGGAGAGCTTGAGGTGATAATTTCCCTCTGAAGGATGTTACTCTTATCCTCATCAGACGATTCTGTTTCTAAAATCTCTGGAAATGCAAAAACTACAACTCCACCGCAGAGAATTGCTGCGATGAAAAAACCAGCAAAAAATGACTTGAATGACATTATAATTCTCCTCTATAAAATATCTAATTTTTTGATGGAACTACGTAAAAAAGTATCTCAATATTAACCTAAAAACTGGTGAATTAGTGGAGTAAATTCTATTTTGCCCAGGTTTGGATTTCTTTCACGTATTTCAGAACTCTTTTTAGCTCAAGTTCCTCAGTGTCGGATTTTTTAGGTTTTTGTTGAGATTTATATAATAAAATTTGCTTATCTACCTTTTTGAGTTCAGATTGGGCTCGGTCTGCAATCATTTGATACCCTAATTCTGAAGCTTCTTTTGTTACACTTTGGAACAATTTTTTTGCTTCTTCTAGGTCAAGAGTTAAACGAGCTAGTAATCCCTCAATTAATTTTACTTCCAGACAAGTTCCCATTAGATTCTCACTTTTACAATGATGACCGAAGTCATCCAGCATGTCCATTATAATGGAAAGATCCTCTTCTTGTTGTTTTAAAAAATATAATTCCAAATGAACCTGGATTAAAAAAAATGTGGCATCAGTTACAAGTTCAAAGTGTGGAATCTTCTCCGCTTGGTCCTTCCCTTCTCTACCTACTTCCACAGCTGAAGCAAAATTACGTTGAGCATATTTTATCATTCCAACCGCTAGATTATGTTGAGCAGTCACAACAGGGTCTTTTACACTCTCTGATAGGTGAGATAACTCATTTACATAAGATAAAGCATCATCTAGGTTTTTTTGTTTTGTTAATACCTTAATTAAACGATAAAGCGTTTCAGCAATATCTGATAGATTTCCAATTTCCCTTTTTAGAACGAGACATCTCTTAAAATAGTTAATAGCATCCGTCTCATTAGCTTTTGTAAAAGAAACTTCTCCCAAGTTACCTAGTGGAATAGCAATGTCTTGAGGATTCCCTATTTCTTCAAAATGTTTTAAACTTTCAATCAATGCTGATTCTGCTAACTTTAAATTGCCTTTTTGCCAATAGACGGTTCCAAGGTTATTTAAAGCTCGAGCCAGTTCTAATTTGTTCCCTAATTGTCGTAAATAATCTGAACTTTCTTTAAAACAAACTTTCGCCTTTGAAATCTTCCCTCGACGACGATAGACAATACCTAAGTGATTTAAAACTGTGGCAATAATGTGGTAATCCTCAAGATCTTGTACAGTCCCAAGACTTTTCTCATAATATTCCTCAGCTAGATCTAGATTACCTTCTTTCCAATATACTAAACCTAAGTTATTTAATGCAATAGCAATGTCTGAAGGGTTTCCAAGCTGCTCACGAATCAAGAGAGTTTGTTGATAATAGTCCACTGCAATTTTCAAATCTCCTTGCATCCAAAAAATGGATCCTAAATTGTTCAGAGCCATTGCTTTTCCAGGAGAATAACTCGGTCCCTGGTCTGCCAATTCGAGAGCTTGTTCTGCAATATCTGTTGCTTCTTGAAGTTTACCAGTACGCCACAAGCACTGACTTAATTCATTTAAACATTCAATTTTTTCATTCTGTTCATACTTTTCTAGGTTGGATCTTAGATTATTCAATATTGGAATCGCTTCAGAGAACTTAGATGCCTGACAAAGACTTTTTGCTTTCTCGATTTGATCACGGAATGTCTGCATCTTATTTTTCCTTCAACTATAATCTAAAAGATCTTAGGTTCTAGTTCTAAAAATCTTATTTTTTTGACAAAAGAAAATCAAATTGATTTCGTCAAAGTATAATTCAACCAGTATACTTTGATGCAACAAGATATTCTTCAAACAAAAAGGAGCAAACAAGAAAAAAAGGAAAAAAAGAGAAAAAGAATAGGTTTTAACCTATTCACGTCGGCGTCGCAATGTTAATGCCAATGCTGCCAAAATGGGAACAACAACAAATGATTCAAACCCTGGAACCGCTCCTCCGTCTTCAGAGGTAGGCTCCTCCGTATCTGGGGGTGTAGTGTCTTCCCCTGTAAGGGTAACTTCAATGAAAATGGTTTCACCATCCATTTCCCAGGTTCCTTCATAGTGAGTCATAACACCGTTTGTTTTATTCCATGTAATTTCCCCAATAGAGCTGACGACGGTGAAATCACTTGCACCATTTGTGACAGTGTAGCCTGCTTCTTCGTAGAGGTCTTCAAGTAAATTCCAATAGGCTGAATCACCAATAGGAATGACAAAGACCATGAAAGGTGGACCTTCAGCATGAGGACGGTCTTCAGGCCAAACTTCAGGGAATTCAAAGCCGGGCTCCATTAGCTCCCAAAACATATCGTTTTCAACAACACCATCAGCCAATCCACTAGTGTTGAACCATGGACCAGAATTATCTGAGGTCATATCCAGAGAACCCATTACGGTAATCCAGAAGATCATCTCATCTCCAGTACTGATCGTAGCAGTACTACTATCTCCACCCCATGGTAGTGAGTCGGGACTTCCATCAACTGTTATACTATTGATTTCATATGTCATGGTATGCCCTAAACTGACACCCCAGTTCCAGTTGAGACTAGTCATTTCGAAGCCTATACCACGAACCATTTCCCAACCAATATCTGCTCCATCAGTGAAGTTGGCTTCTGCGTAGTAGTACTCCATGATTCCGTCAGTTTTACTCCACATCACATTGAGATAGATGTTTTCAACTTCATCATCACCAATGATGGGGCCTTCCATCTCAATTCCAAAGGTGGTGGCATTATTGGTAACAGTATACCCTACTGTATTGAATAAATCGTCAACAATTGTCCACCATGTCGCATCACCTGTTGGAAACGCGAAGTAAAATGCTGGAGGGCCGTCAGCATGTTTGGAGAACTCTAATCCAGGGGGTAGAATCATGTATTTGAAGTCTGTTTGGTAATTTCGACTAGTTTGAAGCCAGCATCTCCAACCTTCTGGTCCTTCACCTTCTTCTAGGACAGATGGGCCATTATTATAATCATCTAATGGTCCAAAATCCCCGAAATTGACCGCAAAAATGTCCTCGTCATAGAATCTGAAAGCTTTACCTTCTTCACTGGAACCAAAGTCAATGTAATCGTTTGTTCCATTCCATGCTTCTGTGATGAGATAGCGTTGGTGGTAACCTTCGTTGACACCCCAACCATAATTCATTGTTGAATTGTCGATATAATAGAGGAAGCTTAGCTCAAAGTATAAGGGATCATGAGAGTCGGCAGTTTCATTGTAGAAGAAACCATCAAACCAAAATTCCATAAGAAGCCCTGTTGCTCTCTCCCATGTTGCTGATTCGTTGTGATAACCACCAGTTTCAGGATCAACATGCTCAAGATGCAATCCGAAGTGAGTACCATTGTCGGTTACAGTCGCACCCATCGCTTCCATCATATCAGTTAAGTTCCCAAATAACAAGTCATTACCTGTTAGGAAGAGAGGCATCAAGAACATTGGTTTATCGTCACCCTCATCCTCCTCTTCGAGGACTGTTGGGGGTGGTTCTTCTTCCTGCTTATCGCCATCGCCAAACAGATACATTTCAATCCTATCAGAGAAGGTTTTGGTCATTAGCGAGCCATTCCAAGAGGGGTCTCCTCCTTCTCCCATCGGATCCCAGAGTTCATCGAAGCTGAAAAACATTATATCCCCTTCATAGAGATAACGCTCTTCATAGTCTTCCTCTAGTATGCCTGGTGGCGTTTCGTTCTCTTCATGGCCATTACCAAATGGCATATAGTCTGATCCATCTAAGTCAAGGACATCAACGCTCCAAGCAGCGCTATCACCTTCATCAACACCCCAGCCCATATTCCATTGGCTATGGTCTCGAATGTACATGAAGTCAATTTCGATTTCAATTGGATAAGCGTTGCCACCTTCAGAATTAGGACCCCAGGTTGTATTAAGCCAGTAGTATGCCATTATACCTGTAGCTTTTTCAAAAATTATATTAACATCAGTAATGTTGAGGGTTGCATTGACGCCATATAACTCAAAGTGTGTAGCGTTATCGGTAGCTGTCATACCTGCAACAGCATTCCATTGAGTTTCTATTTCAGTCCAATTGGCCCCTGCATTGGGATCTGCAGGATCTGGGACTGTACTCACAGGCATTAAGAAAATAGGTCCATCTACATCCTCTGGCCATTCTGGTGCAGTTACATTGTAGCGATAGTCCATACCGCCATCCATGTGGGAGACGCTCATACCTAGGGTTACTTCAGTATCGTTCTCTCCCATAGATGGAAGATATCTGACCTGGAATTCCATAAGATCATTTTCAACCCATTCCCCTCTAGGACCGTCACCTTCACCATCACCAACTTCGAAACTATCGTTTGTTCCGTCGTAAAGGAGGTGAGTTATTCGATAAACTAGTTCAGTGTCTTCTTCTACTTGCCAAGTAACAACAACATCCTGTGCTGTACCAGGGGTTAAAAATGCCCCTGCTGCTAGTAAAAGAATGCTAAAAATACTTAATGCAGCAAAATTTCTTTTATTGAGACGCACTACAGTACCTCCGGTAATCTGAATGAATGCGTAAGAAGATACAATGCAACAGGGTATTTGAAGTATTTTAAATTAACAATAATTCTGTTAATTTATCTAAAAGCTGATTGTAATGGAAGGACACAGTATCAATATAATAGTTTTAGACTTAGAATCACCGAGAAATTCGGTTATCCATCATTCCTCTTTCTTCTTATTCTGTTTCAATAACCAAGAAATTACGAATTGATATTTCCCTACTTCTACAAATCCTGAATGTGACCACCTAAATTATTAAAGGAAAAATAATTGGTTCTACAGGTAAATTCTCTAATGGTGATTTATCTATGAAATTAAATAGACTTTTCATACTCTATCTGTTATTAGCTCTCGCTATGTTGATGCCTATTATCCGTGTCTCTGCCTTTGACCCTGATGAAGAGTGGAATCAGCTTCTTGATGATTATCCTTGGATTGATGTCGCTATCAAATTCATGCTTGTAATATTACTCTATATCTCGCTTCGTTTCATCTGGCGCCATTCCACTAAGGCGTTTAAGGAGGAGATTCCTCCCAGTAGTTTTTCCACCCTAAGAACAACAGGGAATGTCATCATCTTTCTAATCACCCTCATAGCACTGGCTAGTCTTTTTCAGAGCTCAGAATTAGCCACAGCTCTTATAGGTGTTTCAGCTCTCATAGGAACTGCTATAGGCTTCGCA
This sequence comes from Candidatus Hodarchaeota archaeon, assembly GCA_016839955.1. Next base: position 6,039 of record JAEOTI010000261.1, read on the forward strand.
TCAACCCATACAATAGGAAATCTGATGTCAGGTCTTTATCTCATTATAACCAAACCTTTTCGGGTTGGGGATTATATCATTCTTCCCCAAGAAAACACGGAAGGGATAGTCCAGGAACTGGGGATTAATTACACAGAAATTCTTACCATACAAGGGAACAACGTTATAATTGCCAATCGAAGAATCATGTCGACTCGAATAGTTAACACAAGGATTGAGGAAGAGGACATCTTAGCTGGTTTTGAAGTTTCAAAAGATGATCAGGAGACAATATCTTCCGACGCAACAAAAGAAGGAGTAAGTAGGGCTGTCAGCGGAGTTTTCCAGTCTTTCCGGGCAAAAATACGACATCGAGACGAGTACCTTTACCCATTCGTCTTTAGTATCGGTCCTGGACCGGATCATTTAGTTCTCAAGACAGTGTTAGATGAAGTCTGTGATCAATATGATGCTCAGACCTCAGAACCGATGAGTTGGTTTCTCCTTGACCGTAACCGTTTAGAAGTGAAGTACCAAATGAATGTAGTTGTTGAAGACCCTTATAATTTTCTTTCATTGATTCCAGCAATACGTCTGGCAATTGAGGATAATTTCCAAGGAAAATTAGCTGAGTGAAGAGACGAGAGACACAGCATAAAAAATATTTGGACTATGAATACCGTTGTCAACCCCCGTTGAAGATGCAAAGGAATTACGTGAACAAGGGAAACTCAATGAAGCAATTGACCTACTTGATCAATTTCTTCAAAATGCATCCCTTGAAAACCAGCATGAACAAATTGATGCTCTGAATGAGCAAATTCAATGTCTACAACGACTGAGTAGGTTTGAAAAAGCTGATTCTCTTGCTAAAGAAGCTCTTCGGTTAGCTGAGGGGTTTCCTCATTATCTTAAGGGTCAAGGTGATGCTTTAAATAATTTAGGAATTATAAATTGGAAAACTGGAAAATTTAAGGAAGCACAGACTTTTTTTCATAGAAGCCTTACTCTACGTGAGCAAATTGGTGATAAACAAAATATTGGTGCTTCTTTGAACAATCTGGGGCTTATTCACTGGCAACAAGGAAATTTGGATCAAGCAGAAGAATTTCATCTTCGAAGTTACGAAATAGAACAAAAGATCGGAGACTCACATAGTATTGCGGTATCTTTGAACAATTTAGGAAATATTTATTGGCAACGTGGGCACTTAGACCAAACTATAAAGTATTATCAACAGAGCTTAACCCTAAAAGAGAAGGGTGGAAATCCTGAGAGTATTGCAGTAACTTTGAGTAATCTGGGTGAGGTCTTTCTTCTACGTGGGGAACTAGAACAAGCTGAAGATTATTATAAACGGAGCCTTGTTCTCCGGGAACAAGTAGGGAATCTTCAAGATATTTCTGTTTCACTTAGGCATTTGGGGTGTATTTACCAGCAACAAGGAAAAATCAAACAAGCAAAAGAATTTCTTCAGAGAGCTCTTACTCTACAAGAAAAAGTAGGTAATCCACAGCTAATTTCTGAAACAATCCTTCACCTTGTGAAAATACTTCTAATGCTTGAGTCTGTTGAAGATGCAAAACGTCATGTGAGTATTTTATCTGAATTAGTTCTGGAATCTCAGTTAGCTGACGTGAACGTTAGATTTAACTTGGTAATAGGTTTATTAAGGCTTAAACAAGGGAATCTGAGAGAAGCTTTGACATTTTCTAAAAAAGCAAAAAAACAAGCGGAACAAATCCCCTTTTTTGAATTAGTCATGTTTAGTACCATTTTACAAATAGAGATATTACTAAGGTTATTCCTCCTTATTGAAGACGATGAACTAATAGTGAATTGTGAAACACTATTACAAGGAATTGAAGACCTTAGTAAGCGGGAAAACCTTCACGGAACTTATATTGAATCTATTTTTATTCAAGGCTTGTTGAAACGAACAAAATTTAATTTAAATGGAGCAATTGAGTTGTTTCAGCGTGTAGAATTGTTGGCAGAGGAACGTGGGTTTCATTTGTTGGCCCAAAAAGCTCAACAGGAGTTATCGAGGGTACAAACACAAATCTCTAAACTAAATCTTCTACAAAGAGAAACTGCTCAATCTTTTGAGCAAAATAAATTGGAAGAAGTGTTAGATTATATTCAAAAGGTTCAAAAATTTACCTAATTTTTCTCAAAGAAAAGAAAGTTCGTACACGTCAGAAATTATTAATTTTCTATTTTGAGTTGTGAAGGCACCGTTCTTCCAATGGATCTTGACATATTATCAGAAATTTTGTGAAAGCAGTATCAAAATAGTTGTAAAATCAAAATGCTCCTTTATTCAGGACAGCTATAGATAATTGTTTTCTTGTTGGAAGCTTTTCTAACATTCAAAGCTTGGACTCTGATAGAATGAGTTCCTGAAGCTGTTTTGGATGAACTCTCAGGAGTTTCGAAACTATTTTATCAAATCTTCTTTTCTTATCCGGAGGAAGAGCCATTTTATCAATTGTAGTCCCAAACTTCCGCTCAAGAAGGGTGAACAAATCTTTTTCTTGAATTATCAACTGCTCCCGGATTTTAACCATAATTCTATCTGCAACCTCACGGGCAGTCGAGAAAAAATCAGGATCTGTTTTTTTCCATCCATTTTTGCGAGTATATTTATGCCAATACAAAGGAGGACCGAATGACACAGAAACATACGAACCGAAATGGGGCATGATTTTGCCTATTGATAAGGCCTCAGCTGAGCCATGAATATATGCAGGTATAACAGGAACTTTCCCATTAAGTCTTAAGATTAATCTGCCAATACCACTTTTTCCTTCCTTTACTAGATTGAAATAATCATGATATGGATTGTTTATAATACGCTTACCTTGGGGAGCGAGAATGAGACCTATTCCTTGTTTCAATGATTTAGAAGCAAAATCTAAAGCGAGTTCAGATTTTTCCCGGAAAACTGGAAAAGCACCAAGAAAGCGGGTCAGCCCAAAAAACCAATTATTTTGCATCGCTTTGCCTGAAGCCATGAAAGAAATTTGTGTTCTCGTCCCATAAGGAACTATAACGGCACTAGCCAAAATTAAAGCATCAAAGTGGCTTCGGTGATTAAAACAAAAAATAACTGGTGTCCCTTCAGGAAACATATTTCCATAATTACTTTGGTGTACCTCGAACCGGAAGAATGTCCTCAAAAAACGGGGAATAACAAAACGAGGTAAAAAGTAAAACGCCCGATGTAAGAAAGACCAATTATTAATTGTAGTCTCTGGGATCTGCATCTGAAATCACATTAGTATAGTTGACAGGAAGGATTTATGAGTATATAGAAGGTTTGCGATGAATTTATTACATTTGATTCACTTCATGAAAGTTTAGTTTACTCAGCGGTCTTTGACGGCTTAAGGGAGTTAAGCAGAAATAATTGGATACAATTTGTTCTCATAGGTTTGATTTTGTCTCTCTCTAACTTCATTTTCTGCTATTTGTCACTGATCCCAACCAATTAGCTCTTGGAACCATGGTGGCATTGTAAAAGCAATATACATTATAATGGGATAACAAAGAAATCCGAGACCCGAAATTATTGAAGGTTCTACTATTTGTATAGAGTATGCAACTGAAATTATAAATTGACCAACAGTAAGGATACTAGATCGTAGTACAAATGGTCTGGGTTTTGTCCGGATTAAATACGTAGCACTAGCGAGTAAAAACAGAGAAAACCAGACTGGAACTAGAAAAAGCCAAAGGAGAATTGCCTCATCTTGAGGTGAATGGTGGTATTCCCAAATCCAACTAGTCTTTATCCAAGAATAATCTAAGACGAAGTAAAGGAGGGCATAGAGTAGAGCAAGTCCTGCAAGAGGAATTATTAATAATCTGTATCGTGGGGAGAGGAAATATAATACAAAATAGTTGATAGTTATAATACATCCTGCACTTAACAGAATCGCAAAACAGACAAGATATCTTCCTATTTCTGCATCATTTTCACCGACAAGATGATCTAATTCAACATCCTCTGGCTCATCGCTATAGGTTTGTTCCATCCAGGCTTGTTCAATCACCAAAAAAGAGATCGCTATCGCTCCTATGATAAAAAATAATGCTAAAAATATTGTTTGTGATTGTTTATTGACTAAAAATTTTCTTATTAGTTGAATTCCTGTTATGAGGAATGCAGGAATTGCTAAGAGAATTGTAAGTGTATAAATAGTAAATCCTATATCAACCACTTAATTCACCACTTTTTCTGAAGCAATTAATCTCAGCGAAATTAATTTAGATATATATGTGTCGTTACAATCGATATTGACATTGCTATTATTAATGAGTTAGTAAACGAATATTCATTAACTTCTAAACAAATGAATTCTATATAGGGACCGAAAGAACTGATCATGCTTAAAGAACGCTATTTAACAGAACATTTACTCCGATATGAATCATCCTTCTAAAGAAAAACCATTTCTTATGGTTATTTGCATTACTTTGTGCCAATAATCTTGTTATATACTAGGAAGATGAACGGGTTAAAATAAGAAGTATTTTTTAGGAAAAAGAGTGAATTTATTTCTCGAAGAATTATTCAAAAAAATGAAAACCTTTAAATTTCTTTCATATTTATTCATATATTGAGGAAGAATGGAAAATATTAAACTAACAGGTACGACAAATAGGATTTTTGAAATAGTAGCTGAATCAGGAATCTCTTCTCCATCAATAATAGCAGAGAAAATAGGTCAAAGTACGCAAAATGTATCAAAAATAATGAAAGAACTTGAAATTAAAGGTTTAGTCAAATGTATTACACCTGAAAAAAGAACATGGAAGGAATATTCCCTCTCAGAGCAAGGATTAAAAGTATGGGGGCAAATTAAACCGTCTTTTCATTTTCAATCAATCGAGGATGAGGACTATTTTGTAGCAGAAAATCTCATTTCTAAAATTGCTTCAGAGAAAAAAATTACTCAAGGTGCAATAAAAAGTTTAATACATTTTTGTTTAGAAAATTTGAGAGAAAAAACTATAGAAACTGGTTTTATAATAGGAGATTTACCTCAAGATTATATTTTATCAGAAATAAACCTAAAAAAAGCAATGGTAGCTGAAAGTAAAGATTTCATCAAAAGAAGTAGTGTCGTCATTGATGGAAAAACATTTGCTTATCACTTTAATAAAAACGGTTTATTACAGAATATAATTCGTTTGTCCCCCTTAATAGGGAAAAAATCGAATCCTTTATTATGGAAACATGAGCAACCTTATGCATTTCTTACATCTAACAAGGATAATATCGGTATTTTTGTTTCCTCTTCTCTCGGGTTGTTTAATATCTATTCAGACGGTGATAAGGTAATCACTTACAGATCTGGAGTTTTTAAAGCGTCTTCAACACGTAAGATATATAATAATCTTTTAACAATATCAGAAAGTAAAAATGTGAGAAGATCACTATTAGAAAGGTTAATGAAAATTGTCTTTCATCTCTCTGAATCACGAATCGGGACCATAATTCTTCTTGGTAATTCAAAAAAAATAATGGAGAATGCTACAACTGATCCTTCTGATATTTTACAAATTTCAAGGATAAATATAGACTCGTTAAGTGACGATGAAATACTCGCTCTTTCAAAAGAAGATGGTGCAGTAGTAGTTGATGAACAAGGATATATAGACAAATTTCGAGTTTTATTACGTCCAAAAAAAGAAACAACTGTAAAAACCTCTCTTGAAGGAGGGATGCGTCAAATATCTGCATCAAAAACTTCAAAAGAGGCTGGTGCAATCGCCTTTGTGGTTTCTGATAGAGGGCCATTAACTGTTTATTGTGATGGGGAACTAATAATTAATTCGAATTAAAATTTAATGAATTTTGGGTTGGTTTCATATGCAAGCTAATAAAGAAATGGAATATGACTTTCTAAAAACAATATACCAAGCTAAGTTGAATGATAGAAAATATTTCGAAGATAAAGCATTGACTTTGATTCAAACAAATGGTCTTCTTATTGTCATTTTATCGGGTTTATTAGGTGTAATTCTACCAGCTGATATAGAAATAGATAATTGGATTCCATTTAGTATTTTAGTAGTTCTAATGCTTTATTTAGCAAGTACTTATTGTGCAATCAGAAGTATTTACCCAAGAGTATTAGAACATCAGGAATCCGACCAGGTATCATCTAATGAGGAAACTGAACCTCTTCATTTCCTAGATATTCTGATTAACAAACTACAGACATATAAACAATCATATGAAAATATTGTTCTCCCAACTAAAGCGAAATGGATAAAACGAGGTATGTTCCTCTTCTTATGTGCACTAATTTTCTTGGTTTCAATTTTATCAATTTTTACACTACAAATTACTGACATAATATAATTCTAAAATTTTTTTAAGGATTGGAATTTAAATATCGTGAAAGTACAGTTCTTCCCGCAGATTTTGACGTTTTAGGGGAAGTTTGATGCAATTAGATGAGAATATTTTCAAAAAGCATCTCGATACACAAGTTACTTTTATATTCTAACATTTCTTTTTTTTATTCTACGTAATAATGTCAATAGAAAATCAATGAAATGGCCACACGATGACATTAATATCCTTAATCCTCTTGAAATGATCAATATTTCTAGTCACGACTGGGATATCTAGAATTGCACCAGTTGCTGCAATGTAAAGATCATGAAGATCAATCATTTGCCCAGACTGTTGTAGATCTACCCCATAACTTGCAGCTAATTTACCAATTTCCAGATTCACTGGAATTAGTTTAAAAGGAGAAAGAAAATCGTAAAATTTACGTTCAACGGTTAAAGGGACATGGTGAAAACCTTTGTAACGGATACAGATTCCCCACCAAAACTCAAAAACTGAAATTGCACTTATGAACAGCTCATGATCTTCTTTTAATTGATCTATACTAGAATCAAGACCATCAGGTTTGTTATCTAAGTCAATCAGGACAGAAGTGTCAAGGAGCTTCATGAGAAATTCTACCCATTGTCCTTCTACCTGCCTGTCTAATTTCTTCTAAAGATATATCTTTAGGTAACAATTGCATTCCGACTATATCCTCTAATGATTTTCGATGATCGAGTAATCTTAAGATAGTATCACTGAAACTTTCATTAGGACGTTTTTCCTGACTTAGTTTATTGTAAACATTGTCACTTAGAGAAATATTCTTAGCCAATAATATACCCATATATGTATGTGTATGGGTAATATTTAATTCTTTGTAAAATCAATATTGTTTGAATAATGCCAAATACAACTGATTCAACTTTTTATATTGTAATGAAGGAACCGTTCCCCTTGCAAATTTTGACGTATTGTCAAGAGTTTGGTGAAATTAGATCCTGAATATCATTGTGATTCAGTCGTCAAAGCACAGTTCTTCCAACAGATTTTGACGTTATAGAGAGGGTTTGGCGAAATCAGTTAAGACCCTAAGAAAAAAAA
>JAEOTI010000262.1 GCA_016839955.1 Candidatus Hodarchaeota archaeon
AGTCTACTTCCCATAGACGAACCCACCAGTTCTTTGAATGAAAAACTTCAGTGAAGCCTATTTCTTCCATATCTTGAAAAGTGGGCATTGTTTCTGCACCTGCTTGTAATGGTCCGTATCCTTTTATTCTTTGAGAGACTTCATCACCAGAAGTATAGTATCCCTCTGGATTTCCAGTTAAACCAGCTGTAGAAAGCTTCCAGAGCATTCCATCATAGAATTTATCTACATAGGTACCCTCATTTTCATTATAATACTCCTTAACGTCCAGGTCACCCATATTTCCACTTGCAGCACCAATTTTAATCATCCAAATGGCTTTTCCTAAATCTGATCCCCAACCAGGTACGCCTGATGCCAAGTTAATAAGAAAATATTTTACATCGTAAGCCTTAGCTATTCTTAAGGCGTCTATAGGGGAGTACATCATCATAAGGCCTATATTTCCAATTTGAGTTGAATTGATGGTAGCATTATCCGCTATTGTTGAGACATTTGTGGATGTAGTAGTCCAGTAGCCATAATCCCACCAACATGAAATAACCGCATATTCAGGCGCATTTCTATCGATCCACATGATTGTTTCTTGCCAATCACCATAACTAACAGTTCCACCAGCTTTTGTTGGAAAAGATGTTGTTATTGCAGGTGGGGCAGCTCTATCAATAGAATTTTCTAATCCATGAACGAGGACTAGAAGAAGCATCGCACCAATAATAGCGAAAGCGATAGCAGCATGTTCGTTACCTATTGCCTCTGATACTCTAACTTTTCTTTTGCTTAACGCAAATCGTTCTTGAAATGTCAAAGCAAAAGGAATTAATGTTTCATCTAGTGCTTTTGCAGCAATTAAAGCTGATGCTGGAGCAAGAAGTAGAAGTAATCTAACCATACTTCCAGCAAAGTAAAGAGATGTAAAAGCAAAGAGTAAAAGGAAAATATTTCGCTCTGTTGGTGTTTTATATGCATATAATAAACCTACTGGAATTAAAAATGCTGTAATATAAATATTATCAAATAAATTACTCCAACTTAGAATTAAATGTTCCGAAACAGATTTTAATATAGGTATTTCATCTCGAAACATAGGTAGAGCAACTGATAAAAATTTCCCGTCTAAAAAGACTAGTTGTTCAGTATACCAGAGTACAATTAAGGTTAGAACACTTAATCCTGCGAAACTGATAGATAATACACGAAGGGCTTCCGTGAAACTCTCTCTTGAAATGAAATTTGAAATATATTTGTATTCATGAATGAATATGAGTAATCCTAATATGCCAAAAGCAACTAAACCATGGCTAGAAAGGATAAGATCTCCCCCTTGGTTTCGTGGGACAAATATTGCAATAATAAATGCAGGTATAATTGTAAATGCATATGCATTTATAAGCCTAGTTGAATCTTTTCTAAGAATTATCAATATGAAAGCATATAATGCAATAAGAAGTACTGGATATCGAAAAGCACCCCAAGAACATCCCAAAATCCCCAAACAAACGCCACCTACTAATCCTGAAAAAAACGATCCAGTTCTAAGAGCTCTTAAGAAAAAATAAAATGTCAAAATTAGAAGGAAAATTCCTCCTGCCTCATTATCGAAAAAGGATACATGAGTCCGTTGTATGTGGGCAGGTGATACAGACAATATGAATGCTGAAATCAGGCCGACTCGTTTATTTCCAAGTTCTTTACCAAGAAAGTAAATTGCAGGAACACTAAGGGCACCTAGTATTGCAGGAGTAAAATAGGCAACTGTTTCTAATTCAACACTAAATCCAATTAAATTTAAGGCCCAATAGAGAAGTAAAGCACTCAGAGGAGTTCCTACATATTGTGATGCCCCCCAATACCGTCCAAATGGATACCAGGTAAACGGATCGACCCATTGAAAGAAATCATATAACCCATATCTATCAATATGTCTAGCAGCTTTGATTTGTGAATAAGGGTCAAAGGCACCTAATGCAACCTCAAAGCGGAAGAAAGCGAAAACTCTAGTGATGAAACCAAGCAAAGTAATTAGGATAATTGCAGAATATAGAAAAATGGTATCTCTTGGAATATTGTTGATTGCGAAATTGTAGCGTTCTTTAAGATCGTCGATGATTCGGCTAAAAATACGAGGCATCTTTGAGTACTCCGTCTAAAATTGACTATATTGATATTTAATTGCAATTAATTACTATAAAACACTAAAAAAAATTATCATCTTAAACATTCTCAGGATTTCAAAATCTTTCGTATCGAGAAAATAATAATGAAATATAGGGCAAAATTGCTCCTAATTTTATAGTAAGTAAAAAATACACGACCTATGCTTAACTAATAGATTTAATTCATTTTTTTACGTTATTACTAATGTCTTCATCTTCCATCTAATGTAAAGAAAAAAAAAGGAGCCTATTAAACAAAGTTGGAGTTCATAATGTACAGATAAAAGTAATTAGTCAAAGTGAATTAGAAAATATATTGAGCTTAATAGAAAACTTCTAGTGGGAAAATTTGAATACTTACAATTATACCTCAAACATAGTATTAATGAAAAATTCGCAATTATTGATTTATTTAGCACTCTAGAGTAGCTAATAGGTCTGTGAGGCGTGAGGAAGATGAGTGAGGAGCAATTAGACCAAGTACAGATGGTTCTTCGACAAATTTCTAAGGATCAAGCGGTCCCAAAAAACATTCGTAGAGCTGCGAAGAATGCTTCCGCAGAGCTTGAACAAACTAACTATTCACCGGCTGTTCGGGCATCAAATGCCATTAGCGTACTTGATGATCCTTCTCAAGACCCTAACTGCCCAATTCATGCAAGAACAAAGATTTGGCAGGTTGTGGCTATGCTAGAGAAGGTTCATGATGAACCTGATTAAGTTAATATCTAATCAGCTGGTTATTCTACATTAAAACACCCTTTATTTCTTAAGCTCTACGTCTTTTTATCAAGAGGTTTTTCCATATAGTTTTCCCAAAGGAGAAATGTTATTCTGACACGTGATGATCAAATAAAAAAAATGTCTTCATTGTTGTTAAGTGGAGCAATTCTTCTGAATGAAAGTTGCCCAGATTGTAATATTCCACTATTTCAAAAAAACGATAAAATATTTTGTAGTAGCTGTAATCGCAGAGTTTTCTATGTTACATCTGAAAATCAAGCTAACCAAATTTCTCAAGCAGAAGATGTTAAAATGACATTTAATGATCTTCAAGCTGTACTTCAGGGAAAACTCGGCTGGCTAATTACTAAAATCCCTGAAGAACAGGATCTAGATGAACTAGAACGGATTTTTAAAAGTATAAAACTGATTCTAGACCTTTTCAAACAAATTAGAGAATATTGAACTCATACTAAAATTTTGTTTTGCTAGAGCTGATTTGGGTGCCAGCGCCATATTTAGGAAAAATTCAACTACGATGGTGTACATCATGTAATCTCCCAAATTTATCAAAAAAATGTTCTAGTGATTTACAAACAGTCCAGATAAATATTGCTCCCCCGGGAGATGCGAGACCAGCATTCACTGGAGACATTTCATTAGTTAACGAAGCTATAATAAAGGATTTCGGGGAAAAAGCCGCTAATGTTTTTCTAGATTCGATAAAAAATAAAATTGTTCTTTTTAATAGGTGTTCATATATTGATCGAATGGAAGAAGTAATTTGCGATGGACAAATCCTAGGAACTCTTCGTTTTGATATTTTAAAAAATGATTTCAAATTCGTTCCACGTCCTGCTGGAGCTTTTCGCTTATTAATGTCAAAAGATTGTAAGAAGACTGTTATGGTGGATAAAGGTGCTATAATCCCAATTTTGGAAGGAGCTTCTGTATTAATCCCAGGAATAATATCATTTGATTTAGAAATAAAAAAAAATGATTCTGTAATAGTATCTGATCAGTCTCAAGAGCTTATAGCAACAGGTACTGCGCGAATAAATTTTGAATCTATCAAGAACATGTCTCATGGGATGGCAGTAAAAGTTAGGCATAAAATAAAAGTAGATTCACAAATTAAACCTTTAAAAGGGCCTCAAACATGGGGAGATGTAATTAAAGCCAATAAAAAAGTATTGGAGTCCGCAGAAGAAGAAGCAGTTCAATTTTGTCGAAAACTGATTGACAAATATTCCAATTTGAATATTCCAATAGCTGTTGCTTATTCTGGGGGAAAAGATTCGTTAGCATCCATATTACTTGTACATGAGATCATGGGACCTGAAACTTTAGGATTCTTCATAAATACTTGTTTAGAGTTCCCAGAGACAATAAAAAATATTGATATGATTGAAAAGGTATTGAAAATAAAAATAATAAGAAGAAAATCAAGTAAAGAATACTTCTGGCAACAATTTAACGGAGATATGGGACCACCAAGTCGAGATAATCGTTGGTGTAGTAAAAAACAGAAGCTAGCTAAAATAACAGATTTAATTCAAAATTATTTCAAAACGGAAATTTTGACATTTATCGGTAATAGAAAATATGAGTCTACGGCAAGATCGCGAAAAAGACGTGTTTCTCGCAACAGTTGGATACCTGACCAAATTTCTGCAAGCCCCATTCATAATTGGACAGCCCTCCATGTTTATTTGTATATTATGAAAAAGAAGAAAATGAATTTGCTCAATCCGTTGTACTTTCAAAGTCTTGGAAGAATAGGGTGCTGGTTATGCCCTGCTAGTAGTTTAGCTGATTTCAAAATAATAAGTACGCTCTATCCTAGATTGTATAATCAACTTCAATCTCATTTGGAAATTTATTGTAAAAGATTTGGTTTTTCAGATGACTATTCAAGACTTGCTTTGTGGCGATGGCGAGAATTCCCTCAGAAAATTCAAAATTTTCTTAATCAGTATAATATTAAGATTAGAAATCTAGAAAACAAGGATACTTAGGGCTTCCAAGACTTTAGATTAAATTTCCAGGCTCTTAAATAAGAATCCAAGAATTAGCAGCGCTACAACAATTATAATAACCGCGCTTAACCATAAAATTAAAATAAAAATATAATATCTCATCCTTTCCCATTCTTTCGTCCAAATTTTCAAAGTTTGAAGCTTGTAAAATGAGTAAAGACCAAGAAAAATAGATCCAATGAAAATATTGAAAACCACAAAGGCTGCTGTTCGATAGAAATCTGCTTGTTGTTGAAACGTAGCAGCCTCATCTTGTAATGTTGGAACATAAGGATATTCTGGACGATTAGTAATTTCTTCAAACTTATCTAAAAAGGATAATCTTTCACTATTTGCCCAAAAGAAACCAGTGAATGTTAATGGGACGAGAAACAAGCAAATAAGGAAGATTGATAGCATACCGCGCCCTGAATAGTATTCATTTTCGATTATCATCTTTTGAATACTCTTTGTCAAAAATTTAGTTTTTTAGTATCATTGTTCAATAAAAAACAGGAAACTCAATAAAAATTAATCTAAAAAATATAAAAACCGGTTTCTTCCTAAAACTGGAGAAAGTAATCAAAATGAGAAAAAATGTTCTAGTAAAAAGAAATAGAGATTACCAAAAAAGAAACTAAAGTAAAAAGCAATTAAAAGTGGAATTATAAAGGGAATACTAGGTTGAACCCATAAATACGTCCTATCTGTTCTTTCTGCCTTTTCTAATGTATCTTCCCGTCTTTTTAAATCGTTTACTGGATCACCCAAAGTTATTCGAAATTTAAATATCCAATTATCATCAACATATTCTTCTAAAAAATCATAATGCCAAGGATGGCTTCTTTTGATTTTCTCAATCATTGACTGATATCCTAGAAACCTTACTATGAAGAAATTCCACGGTGATCCATTTACTTCATGATTCATTTCTCTATAGTAAAATACATTATATAGGAATAGGAAAAATGGAAAAGGAACCAGTAACAACAACGAATTCATGAATAAAGTCATTGAGAAAGGAATTATCTCATTATATGGTGTTTGTGAAATTGAAAATGGAAGAGGAGAGGCTAATATTGTACAAAAAAGAGCCTTTGCATCTGCTCCTCCTTGAAGTCCAGAAATTAGAATTATAAAAGCCAAACAAAATGCAACAACAATTGATAGGACCATTAAAATGAAAATAGAATTATTGTGATAATATAATAAAATTCTAATTCCAGTAAAATTGACCCCTAGAATGAGTAACACGACCCATACTAAATCATCCACTTCTCTGGTCTGAAGATCTTGAAAAGCGGCCCATAACAAAAATATTCCAGTGGTTATGGCTGCTATTAATTCAAATTCAGCTTCGACCAGGAGTGTTACCTTCCCATTAATAATTAGTTAGAGCTTTTTTTTCTTTAAGAATGCGTTATGCCGGGAGCGGGAAGTTCGCAAAGATAGAATTTCTATCTTTGATTCGAACCCGCGACCCCTGGATATCTAATCGCCCCATTTTTTCACAGGACACATCCCGTGAGATTATGAGTCCAGTGCTCTAACCAGGCATTGCCGAAGAGTCAAAAACATCGTCTCTTCTTGAGCCATCCCGGCATATGTAATTTTTCTAGTTTTCTAGGCTAATTAGTTGTTCAATCTAAGTTTTTAATAGACTTTAGGAGTTTTCTATTTTTCTCTTCGTTCTTAAATATTGCTCGGATTTGAGTTAATAACACTTTAAAATAAAATTTTGTGCATTGTTCCAAGATTTGGTACTCTAATGATGTCTAATTAATAAAAATGGGGAGGATATAAGTTGAATACGTTTCAAAATTTTACATATCTTATACTGGGTGTAATCTTTTCTAATATCAATGAAAGGTGTAAAAAACTTCCGATTTACATCTATATAAAAAACAGAAATCATACTAAGAAGTCTTAAAGGAGAAATTGGGAGCAGTTTTGTCAAAGCCCCGATAGTGTAGATTTCGACAGAAATAGTCTGTTGGAAATAAAATTCGGTCTAGCATCGGTGGCTGTCACCCACCAGACGCTTAACGTTGCTTGAGCGGGTGAAACCCGGGTTCAAAAAAATTTGAGAAATCTCTCTTATTTTGGAACTCCCGGTCGGGGCGCCAAATTCCATTCTATCACTACATCGGGGCGCATAGCTCAGCTAGAAACCACTGAAAGGTTGGTAATGTAGAGCGATGGGCTTTTAACCCATTGGAAATGTTTTGGTGAATCGAAACATTGGTGAATCGGGGGTTCAAATCCCCTTGCGCCCGCCAGAATAATATCCAATCAAATGAAAAAGAAAAATATAATTATTTTGAATATAAATAACTTCATTTCAGTATATAACAATGGAAAGAGATTCTATGTATTCACAACGCATTCGTGTGACGATTGGTATGCATGAACGTCAATCTGCAATATTTATTGGGTATGAAAATAGTTGTGAAATTCATGCAGAACAAAAAAGCCTAGTAGATCCTATTTTTTACAACGAAATAAAATATCTCTCTTCCGATGAGGTACCAGTAGGAGCTGATGTAGTATTTTGGGTTATAGCTTGTTGTCTTTGTTTCATCCCAATTATTGGATGGTTATTAATCCCTTTAATTTACATCTTTCGAAGCGAAAATACACTAGCTATTGCATCCAAAAACACATTCTTAGTTGTACATGGTCCACGTGTAAAATTAGTAGAGATTTGGTCTTTTATTGAAGAAAAAGCAGGAAGAACTTTGCATAAAGGTGTTATTCAAAAAGGAAAGCCATCATTTACTGATAAGAAAGACATTGAGAATTTAGATGAACCCATATTGAAAAAAAATAGTGTGAAGAATGAAAAATTTTGCAGAACTTGTGGGAACAAAGTAGAAATCGGAGATAAGTTCTGTGAAGAGTGTGGCTCTAACGTCTAAGTCTATTTCTATTACGTCCATCAATAAATAAATATTCTTTGGAATTCTCTGTTCTGTCAATAATAATTTCGAATGAATATTGGTTTATTGGAAGAAAGAAAACTTCATAATCTCATTTTTGTAGTTCATCATTAGAGAACTACCTCCCTGACCGCTGATTTCTAACTTCTCTTTTGGTGATATTAAGTGAGTAGTCCGGATTCTCTTTCTTCAAATGACCGTTGGACCGTATTCGAAGCAATGTTTCAAGAACTAGGGCTCGTTCGACAGCACTTGCATAGTTTTAATCAATTTATTATTCAAGGTTTAAATCAAATTGTAAATGAAATGGATCGTATTGAGCCTGATATTGAAGGATTCTATGTGCAATTAGAACGCATTGAAATAGGGGACCCTTCAGTTCGAGAAGCGGATGGCTCAGAAAGAGCTATCTATCCCATGGAAGCTCGTATCCGAAATTTAATTTACTCAGTGCCATTGTATTTAGGTTTAAGACCAGTTTATATCGAAGACGGGATGGAAAGGCCTGAAGAAGTTGTGAAAGCCTATATTGGCCGTTTACCTTTAATGTTAAAGTCTAAGAAATGTCCCCTCTCTCATTTATCTGAAGAGGATCTTATAAAACTAGGAGAAGACCCCCGAGACCCTGGTGGATATTTTGTTATAAATGGATCCGAAAGAGTAATTGTCACTCAAGAATATCTTGTGTCAAATAGAGTACTAGTTGATTACGGTCGCAAAGGTGGCCCAGTTCAAGCTGTAGCTAAAGTTTTTTCAACAGTTGCTGGTTTCAGATCACTAGTAACCGTAGAAAGACGTAAAGATGGAAGATTGACCGTCAATTTTTTCTCTGTTCCCAGACCATTGCCCTTAACAATTCTGATAAAAGCTTTAGGAATTACTGTAGATAGACAGATTGCTGAATTAGTAACTGATCAACCAAATGTAATACGTGAATTATTACCTACCCTAAGGGAAGTAGCTGAGATAACTGATATTGAGGAAGCCCTTGATTATATTGGTAAGAGAGTTGCTGTTGGGCAAACACGTCAATATCGAATTTTAAGAGCAAAACATGTTTTAGATAACTATTTACTTCCACACCTTGGAACAGATGAAACCTCTAGAGAAAAAAAAGCTCTTTTCTTAGCTCAAATGACACATCGTGTTCTTGAACTAACACTAGGGTTACGAGAACCTGATGACAAAGATCATTATGCAAATAAACGATTAAAGCTAGCTGGTGAAATGTTAACTTCGCTGTTTCGGGTTGCTTTCCGTTCTCTATATAGAGATGTTAAATACCAACTTGAAAAAGGTGCTAGAAGGGGAAAAGCCCCTAATTTAAGAACTGCTACGCGAGCAGATGTTATTACTGAACGAGTTCGCCATGCTCTTGCTACTGGTAACTGGGTTGGAGGAAAAGCTGGTGTTTCACAACTCCTTGATCGAACTAATTACATTTCAACATATTCACATTTACGCCGAGTAATCTCCCCTTTGATTCGCTCACAAGCCCATTTTGAAGCTAGAGACCTACATGCCACACATTGGGGAAAAATATGCCCAAATGAAACCCCCGAAGGTCCAAACTGTGGATTAGTCAAGAATTTAGCCATTCAAGCGTATATTTCTATAGGAACTGATGAAAAACCAATTGAGCATTTTATTTTCGAACTTCCTGTCCAACCTGCTGGTCTCTCGATTGACCATAGAGGTACAAAAGTTCTACTGAATGGAACAATAATTGCTACAACACATGAACCCGATTTAGTTTATCAATCACTAATAGACGCCCGACGAGGTGATAATTTACCACAAGAAATGAATCTGGCCTTATATGAACAAGAGAACGTAATTGCAATAAACACAGATGAGGGACGTGTTCGAAGGCCATTGATAATTTGCGATAATGGGATTCCTCGCCTTACAAAGGGACATATTCAGAAGTTAAAGACAAAAGAATGGAAATGGTCAGATCTTCTTAGAAATGGTGTATTAGAGTTTCTCGATGCTGAAGAAGAAGAAAATGCATTTATTGCTCTTAAAGGTGAAGAATTAGTAGAAGAACACACACATTTGGAAATTTCAGCCTCTGCAATTCTCGGCATTTGTGCTTCAATAATTCCATATGCAGAACATAACCAGTCTCCTCGGAATACTTACGAAGCTGGTATGACAAAACAAGCACTCGGTTTATATTCTTCTAATTTTAAGTTTCGAACCGACCGACGCTCACACATTTTACAATACCCCCAAATACCATTAGTCTCCTCGCATGCAACCGAAATAATAGGCTTTAATGACAGACCCGCTGGACAGAACGTAATTGTTGGAGTTTTTTCATTCCAAGGTTGGAACATTGAAGACGCATTAGTATTCAACAAAGCATCTATAGAACGGGGAATGGGAAGATCTCATTTCTTTAGGTCGTATGTTGCTGAAGAAAAAAAGTATCTCGGAGGACAAGAAGACAAATTCGAAATACCACAAAAAGGTGTCCGTGGTTACCGAGCTTCAGATGTTTACAGGCATTTATCAGAATCTGATGGTTTGATCGAACCTGAGATCGAGGTAAGTGGAGGAGATGTTCTTGTGGGAAGAACTTCTCGACCTCGATTTCTTGAAGAATATATTGAACTTGAACGTCCAACAGCGCAACGACGTGAAACAAGTGTATCAATGCGCCATGGAGAATCAGGAGTTGTTGACACAGTAGTTATTACGGAAACATCTGAAGGAAATGCTTTAGTGAAAATTAAGGTAAGAGATCAACGAATACCAGAAGTGGGAGATAAATTTGCTTCTCGACATGGACAGAAGGGAATTATTGGTTATATATGCCCCCAGGAAGATATGCCTTTCACCAAAGACGGAATTGTACCTGATATCCTCATTAATCCACACGCAATTCCTTCAAGAATGACTGTTGGTCAAATCATTGAATCAATGGCAGCAATTGTTGGGTGCATGGAAGGGAGGATAATGGATGCAACTTTATTTGAAGCAGATCCACCTGAAGTAATTTCCAACGCACTACGAAAGCTTGGATTTCAACCATATGGAGAATTCGTCATGTGTGACGGTATGAATGGCGAAAAACTTCCAGGAAGGATCTTCATAGGTCCAACTTATTATCAAAAGCTTCATCATCTTGTCGCTGACAAAATTCATGCTCGGGCTCGAGGACCCATTCAAATTCTAACTAGGCAACCAACTGAAGGTCGTGCGCGAGAAGGTGGTCTTCGTTTTGGTGAGATGGAACGAGACTGTCTAATAGGACATGGAGCAGCTCTTTTGTTAAAAGAAAGGCTATTAGACGAATCTGATAAAATTGAAGCCCTTGTTTGTCAAAGATGTGGATTATTAGCATCATATTCTCGAAAAACGGATCAGACATCTTGTGCTATATGTGGAACAACTGATACAGGGATCGTAAAAATCGCTGTAAGCTATGCTTTCAAACTACTATTTCAGGAATTAGAATCTTTGATGATACGACCAGCTTTGATTCTTGAAGATAATGCGTGAGATTTTCGTTTATCCAAATGCAATCTTAATTCTCTTCCTTCCTTTTCCCTTATTCTCTGTTTTAACAAGAGATAGTATTCCTATTTCTTGAATATCTTTCACATGCGTCCCCCCGTCAAACTGTATGTCTAAACCTTCGATTTCGACAGTTCTAATTTCTTTGACGGATTTTGGAAGAAGATTTACTTTTGTACGAATTAATTCAGGAATTTTTTCAGCTTCTTCTCGAGGAAGAAAAGCGATTTTTACAGCGCCACCTTTACTGATTGATTCATTAGCGTCTTGAATAATTTCTAGAGCTAAATCTTTTGTTAATGCAGGCAAAGTAAAATCAATTCTAGCTCCTGCTTTGTCGCCATAAATTTCTCCACCTGACACCAAAACAGGTTCATCAGCTCCATACTTACTATAATTATGGAATAACATTCCGCATAACACATGAACCGCAGTATGGAGTCTCATCTTCTCATATCTAAAATTCCAATCAATTTCTCCTTTAATTGTGGTTCCAGGAGAAGGACAATCCCCCTTAATGTTATGAAGGACTTGAGAGCCTTTTTTCTTGGCTTCAATCACATTATATATAATATTCCCCGTATATAGTTTCCCTATATCAGATGGTTGTCCTCCACCTAAAGGATAAAACGAAGTTTTGTCTAAAAAAACGCCCTGTTCATTTGTTTTGAGAACAGTCGCCTCAAATTCTTTTAAATAAGAATCTAATAAATAGAGGAGCTCAGTCATTTCATGGAAACCTCAAAAAACCTTTTTTTATCTTTAATTTTATAGGGGTCCTTATTGATCCTTAGCAATTTTCATACGAGAAAATTTAAGCCATTTCGCAGTCTCATTTGATTTCTTGAACTTTTCTGCTGTTTTAAATTCATCATAAGCTTCATCATAACGATCAAGAGCACTGAGGACTTTTCCTAGTATTAAATGAGAAAAACCAAGCTGTTTAGATCCTTCTAATTTTATCGTTAATTTTAGATGCCGTTCTGCTTCTTCATAACGACCAATTAAGTATAAGGCTTCACCAACAAGTGCTAAGAGATCTAGCTGACCCCCGAGTTCAAAAGCTCTTGAATAATGTGACAACGCTGATTGATAATCTCCAGATTCAGAAGAAACACTTCCCAAGAGAGCGATTGTTTCCCAATCATGTGGGTCAATAGCCAACGCCTGTTCTAGATAGAAAGTTGCAGTCTCTTGGTGACCAATTTCTCTATATGCTCTTCCCAACTCTCGTAAAATACTGGATGATCCTAGATCATCACGATATTGGTCAATTAACTGTTGAATTCTTTTATAATGGCTCGAAAGATTTTCAGAATCAGCCATCAATAGCTACTCCGTTATTCCTCTTCTTTGTCTATTATAAGTTTCTTATATTCATCTGATATTAGGATAAATCTAGACTTGTCTCTCCTGAAGGGATCTTAATTGTTTCAGTGAAAGCTTCTTTATACCCTGCATGAAATAAAAGAGTATAAAGTAGAACAACAAGGACACAAGCCATACCTACCCAAGCAATAATGAGTAGAAATATACTGACAACTAATTCCAGCTGGTCAATACCAATTGCACTTGCTGAAGTTACGACAGCTCCTATTGCAATAAATGATCGGGTTTTATTTTGTACCTTTGTGCCAACAAACCATGAGGTTCGTTTTTTCTTGTTCCAAGCTTTCATGTGAACGTCTAGTAACATCCAACTTGTAGGAACAAAGAGTGTTAAAGCAAGAGGGGCGATAATTAGAACGATTAGTATTTTAAGAATTATTTCGATGAGATCTCCACTTTCAAGAAACTTTGCTAGTTTTTCGGAATCACCATCATATCTTATTTGTGCCATCAGTGAAACAAGGGTTGCAGATATAGATGTCCATGCAATTAAAAGGTTTAGAAAACGTGCAAAAATAAAGTTGGGGGCGATACGGAGATCTTCTTCTTCTAATTCTTCAAAATAAACTGTAGAACTCCCAGTTATTACTCGTTGGCCAATAGAATTTTGCGCAAGGAATCGACCAACAATAGGCCCAACCCATACACCAACAGAAAACCAGATTAGCGTTATTATAACAGCAATAAATATCGAATAAACTATACGATAGCCATCAGGTTCAATAAAATGGTCTTTAAGAACAGGGAGTTCTATTAGATTTACGATAAGGAAAATAACAATTAAAACTCCACTAATAATAAAACTTGGTAAAGTGAATCGTTTAATCCCTTCTTTGACATTTTCAAAACTGAAATAACTAAAT
Organism: Candidatus Hodarchaeota archaeon; assembly: GCA_016839955.1. The sequence continues at coordinate 13,614 of JAEOTI010000262.1, forward strand.
GAGTTTCGAATAGAGGTGAAAATACGTCTACCAATTTCTTTTGTGTCCATTATTCTTCCCAAATTTAGCAAAATATGAAATCACATAATTTAATTCAGAAGAAAAATCTATCTCAGAGTGAATAAATTGGAAAATATTTCCTTAAAAAAGGAAAAAGAGGGAAAAATGAGAAAAAACGTTTAGTTTTGAACAGATTATGGATCACTAAAGCCTTCAGGCTTCATATCCCCAGCTTCTGTCAAAAGCTCTTTTTCTTTCTCTTGAAGAGCTTCGAGTTCTTTTTTAAGCTCGTTTATCGCCAATTCAAGTTTGGATTTATCACCTTCAAGCTTAGCAATACCGCTTTTCTCTTTGTTGACCTTCTTATCCCGATCAAAAGAGGCACTCTGAATTTTCATCTTTAATTTGGGGACTTTGGCTTTTGGGTCTCCTTCTGATTCGAGCTTGCTTACCTGTTCTTCTAAATCTGTTCTCTTCTTAAGCTCTTCTAACAGATATTTATGCTGTTTCTCTCTAGCCTCAGCAATCTTCTCTTCTTTCCTAGCAAACTCCAATTCTTTCTCTGCGATTGCTCTTTTCTTAGAAAATGCGTCTTCGTGAGTTTTGGCAGCTTCTCGAAGCTTCTCTATATATGTCAGATTATTCTCAAGTTCATCCATTGACATTTGAGGAACCTACCTAAGAGTATCAAATAATAATGATTAACTCATAGAATCAATACTACCTTTATTGAGTCACTTTTAACTCCTCTTATCGCATTAGCTGAAGGGATTTTCAGATGAAAACGCTAGAAGAAAGACGAAAAATAACCTTTGGAGTTGGATTGCCAACTAGCCAGTCAAGTACAGAAACTATCAAGCTTGCGGTAACAGCTGAATCTTTAGGATTTGACCAAATCTGGATAGGCGACCATTATCACAGTCGTAACCCTTTTTTATTATTGACAGCAATTGCATGTCAAACCCAGAAGATAAAATTATGTACAGGTGTAACAAACCCATTTCATGTCTCTCCAGCAGTCCTTGCGGCTACAGCACTCACCTTGGAGGAATTGGCAATTGGAAGAACGATCTTGGGTTTAGGGATAGGAGATGAAATTACTTTGAATCAAATTGGAGTATATCCTGACAGCCCCATTGAAGCTCTTCGACAAAGGACTGTTGCTATCCGGGATTTGTGTCTTGGAAAGACGATATCGGAAACATTTGGACAAACTGTTTGGAAAAATGTTCGATTAAGAATGAAGCACCAGCCCATTCCGATATACTTAGGTGTTCAAGGTACAAGGATGATTAATTTAGCATTAGAAGTAGCTGATGGTATAATAGTGAATTCTTCATCACCATCAGATTATCAAAGAATAGTTCAACTTAAAGAAAAAAACCAGGAAAAACCGAAGAAAATTATTGGATATTTAATTATAGAATTAGAGCAAACTGCTTCTTCACTATTAAGACGTCTTGTTTCCCAGATCATTGCAGGGGCATCAGAATCTACCCTAAATAGGCATAACATAAATAATCAGGAAGTAGATAGAATTAAAGAGTTTATTCAGAGAGAACAATACCAAAAAGCTGGGAATGCGCTCACAAACCAGATGCTAGAAAACTTTGCGATTGTAGGATCCAAACAGAATGTTGAACAACGTATAGAGGATATAATAACTCAAGGAACTGATGGAGTAATTTTAGGAGGTCCTTTAGCTAAATCTCGTTCAGAAGGATTACAGAAACTAGCACAATTGCTAGATAAATTTTAAGATACTAGGGTTTCACCAAACAATGAGAATACAACCAATTATTATGATAAAAATTCCACTGGTTTGACTACGAGAGATTTTTTCTTTGAGGATAATTACACCAAGTAATGCAGCGATCATGGGGTAGATAGAAGAGAGGGGAACAGCAATAGACGCCCCTACTAAGTCTAAAGATGTAAATAATGCTGAGATTGCCACGGTCCACCCTACAATTCCCCCTATCATAAGAAAAGTAGCATCACGATTGAAAATGTCTTTCTTTTTTAGGAGCGTCTGATTTCTGATCTCATGGAAAATGAGAACCCCAAAAACCATTGCAAATAATACCAATAAACGGAACGCAACAATAGGAATAACCTCAACATCAGGTTCTCGTATAATCATGCCAGTTAGATTGAGAGCTAGTGCCCAAAAGAAAGCTGCACTAATGGCAAGGAACTCACCCATTCCAAGGGTGAAACCATTGCTTTCCGGATCATGCATTCCATTGTTATTCTTAGCTTGGACGATGAGAACTATACCAAGAACGATGACAAGAGTTCCCAGCAAGGTGAGAAACCCAGGTTGTTCATCTAGTAAGAAGATTGCGAAAATAACGGAAAAAAAAGGATAAGATGACGAAATTGGGGCCGCTCGAGAGACTGGGATTAACGTTAATGCCGTCATAAACAATAACTCCCCAAGACAAAGAGCAATCGCACTCAAAATTAAAATAAAGCATAATTCAAAGGACAGGTTCTCAAAAGACTTAAGACCATAGAAATATAGGGAAAACACGACAAGAAGAGGTATAGCGATCATTCCACGAATTAATAAACCACTAAGAGAATCATACGTCCTAAGTCCAAACCGATAGAGAATCGAGGATATACCCCACATACTTGCAGCTAGAAGACCACAAAGAATCCCTAGGACAGTTTCAGAGACCAAGAAAAAACCTCGAGAGAGAACAAGATTGATTTCATAAATCTCAGGAAATTGCTTCTATTAGCTGTTTTCAAACTCTTTGGTGTTGGTAGTTTTTTATAACCGAAATGTTAAGACCTATCAAGCATATTGCCGAAATAAATCCAAAAAGCACCTACTTTTAATCAAAATCATAACGTTTATATCAATAGACTAAGACTGTTATAATGCTGAGAAACGGGTTATTCTCCTATCTAAAAGGTAGGAAATGACAGGATTTGAAAAGCTGGGAAAAAAGTCCGTAACTAAACGAGAACGTTTCTCAAGAACCCAGAGTCTTACCCGAAGACTAGGTAACGTAACCTAGCCATCGTTGTGCTAGGAAAGCGGTTCGGGTCAACCCTGCGGTAACGATGGGAAGTTCCAAACTCGGCGACGAGTTTTTCAGTTGTTATGAGTCCCTAAACTCATAAAGGAACGTTAAACTACCGACAAAAAATCCAGATAGGGCTGGATGATCGATCAAAAACAAAATCAAATGTCCCACAAAACCATTTCAACCGAATTAACACCAATTATGTTAAATTGTGTGTAAGAACAAACCTTTGTGGAATAAACCGACAATTCAATTAAGAAAAACACCGTACCGAAGCACCCGCAGGATAACGTGTAGAAAGCGGTGGAATGCAAACAGCATTACTATTAATTCTGCACAATCAATACCGGTTGATCCTGCCGGAGCCTACTGCTATCGGTTTGGGATTAAGACATGCAAGTGCAACGCCCTAGCAAAGGGTGTCGCGGACCGCTCAGTAACGAGTAGTCAACCTACCCCCTGGAGAAGGATAACTGCGGGAAACTGCAGCTAATCCTCCATAAACGAGGCACGTTGGAATACTGTCTCGCTAAAAAGGGCCAACCTATTGCTGGTTGGTGCAACCGCCAGGGGATGGGACTGCTTCTGATCAGGTAGTAGGTGGGGTAATGGCCCACCTAGCCTCAGACCAGTAGGGGTCGTGAGAGCGTTAGCCCCGAGATGGATACTGAGACAACGATCCAGGCCCTACGGGGTGCAGCAGTCGCGAAAATTGGGCAATGAGCGCAAGCTTGACCCAGCCAGACCGAGTGGGGTCCTAACGGGTCCCTTTTAGCGAGTGTTAGTAGCTCACTGAATAAGGAGAGGGCAAGACTGGTGCCAGCCGCCGCGGTAAAACCAGCTCTTCGAGTGGTGGGCATGCTTACTGGGCCTAAAGCATCCGTAGCCGGGTCTGCAAGTCCACAGTTAAAGCCCACGTCTTAAGCGTGGAAGCGCTGTGGATACTACAAACCTTGGGATCGGGAGAGGCGTGAGGTACGTTTCGGGTAGGGGTGAAATCCGATAATCCGAAACGGACCACCGGTGGCGAAGGCGTCACGCTAGAACGAGTCCGACGGTCAGGGATGAAAGCCAGGGGAGCGAGCCGGATTAGATACCCGGGTAGTCCTGGCTGTAAACGATGCGAACTAAGTGTTGCACATGGCACGACTATGTGCAGTGCCGAAGGGAAGCCGCTAAGTTCGCCGCCTGGGGAGTACGGTCGCAAGACTGAAACTTAAAGGAATTGGCGGGGGAGCACCACAAGGGGTGGAGCCTGCGGTTTAATTGGACTCAACGCCGGGAAACTCACCTGGACAGACAGCCAAATGAGAGCCAGGCTGAAGACCTTGCTCGATGAGCTGAGAGGAGGTGCATGGCCGTCGTCAGCTCGTGCCGTGAGGTGTCCTGTTAAGTCAGGCAACGAGCGAGACCTGGACCAACAGTTACCAGCGGACCCCATTGGGGTGCCGGGAACACTGTTGGGACTGCCACAGAGGAATGTGGAGGAAGGTCCAGTCCACGGCAGGTCAGTATGCCCCGATAGTCCAGGGCTACACGCGGGCTACAATGGTGCGGACAGTGGGTATCCAACTCCGAAAGGAGCCGGTAATCTCTAAACCGCATCACAGTTGGGATTGAGGGTTGCAACTCACCCTCATGAACTTGGAATCCCTAGTAACGGCGCGTCATCATCACGCCGTGAATACGTCCCTGCTCCTTGCACACACCGCCCGTCGCAGCATCCGAGATGGGTCTGCTTGAGGCTGCGCTGTATGGCGTATTCGAGAGTAGGCTCGTTGAGGAGGCTGAAGTCGTAACAAGGTAGCCGTAGGGGAACCTGCGGCTGGATCACCTCCTTACGTAGCAGCTGGTGATACCAGCGTGGTGTTGGTTGGAATGGTCGTGGAAAGACATTTGGAGAACGAAGATTGATTGTCCAGAGTTTAATTTTAGAAATTTAGTCGGTTTTTTACAAATTTTTAATCACTATTCAGTTTACAATCTTTTCTTTAACCTCTTTACAAGAGAGAATAAAGCTAGTCATTTTTAATGAGGAAACGAAACATGGCTGAAGAAGAGGAAAGAACAGGTTTAACTCAAGAAACTGCAATTATTATTGATATTCCTGATCACACATTGGGAATTCAAGAAGAATACGACTTTATTTATCGCCATTTCGGTCAAAAGGGTCTAGATTGGAACCTTGTTCAACAAAAGCTTATTGTAGATCAAACAGATAGACAATATGATTTAATCGAAATTGAATTAGCAAATGGTCATTTTGTCAAATTATGGTTTGATATTACTATTCCAATGAAAGGACTCCGTGAATCATTAGGGGATTTGGGGAAGGAAAAGAATGATTATCCAGAGTCAATTCTAGATAAAAGATGTCAAGAAAAAGAAATAGATAACGTCGTCAAACCAGCCTTTTACGAGGTTATCGCTTCCTCGTAAATTTGCAATAAGGGTACATTACACATCCATAAAACCTATTTTTTGTTGTATGTGATTTTCTTAAGACGAGTGGATGTCCTTTTGGACATTGAAAGTTTGTAACTCGGGTTATTAATTTTTTAATTCTATTTTTCAAGTTATTTCTCCAGTTATACGTCCTAAGCGTTTTTTTTTCCCGCATCACCCCAAATTCATTTTTAAAGATCATAATCGTTCGAATAGCATCTAGACCATGTTTGCGTGATTTCTTTGTCTTCTGACTAATAGTTGAATAAACCCATAAAGATAAATCGTGTGGTAATGGTATTCGGTAGACTATCTCAGAAGTTCCTTCGGGAATAAACGGTATTGCGTCAAATTGATTCAAAAAATGATCAAACTCTTTTTTTGTTATCTCTACAGATCGATTCAATATTTTGAACTCCAGAACTATACAGTCTTGTTCCAGATTATTTCCTAACAATGAATGTTCTTTGACGTTTTTATAAATTGAAATGATTAAGACTACCTCATTAACTCTTAAGAGCCTTTTTTGCTTTTTTAACGGATGATTTTATTTCATATTGACGTTTGACTATTAACACTAAGGAATTTTTGAGTTTAAAACTGTTGAAAGGTATATTACAATTGTATTGTTTTAGAATATACTCTCTCCTCTTTTTGGAAAAAAGGAGACTTCTAAAATGATGATAGATTTTCACAGCAATCAAATTTTAGAACTTAATTGAAACGAGGACCTGTTTTAATGGTTACATATCAATCTAGCCTCCAAAACTGGAATTTTGCTATTAATCATGAGAGATTAGCAAATTTAGAACTTAGTTGGAAACGTGCAATTCCAGTTACAATAAAGTCTCTGAAAAAAACTAGAAAAGGTTACAAACTGACAATTTACTCTCAAATATTAAAAAATTGGGTTAAAAAGGGAGAATGGGTAAGTTTAGGGATTAATCCCCAAACTAATGAAATTATTGAAGGTAGAATTCTAGAAAAAAATGAGAAAACGAATTTATGTGCTTTACAGCTAGATCAATTTAAGATTGAAGAAATGATGAGTAAAAATCCAGAACAATGGTTGTTACCATTTTCATCCATTCCATATTTCCTTATGCATAAACAAGTAAATCAGTTTCAAGATTTCAAGGACAATTTTGCAATACAGTTCTTACTCAAAGACAAAATTGATGATACATCATTGAAAATAATTCAAGGTCCACCTGGAACAGGTAAAACAACAAGAATTGGAGAAATTTGTTCCAGAATTTTTGATGAAATGAAAAATAAGCGGTTAAACAACGAAAATACCACAAAAGTGTTGTTGACAGCATTTACACATAGGGCTTGCGTAAATATTGTGGAAAAGTTAGACGAGATTCATGTTCCTCATGTGGCAATCAATTTACATGGCTTACCAGAGCATCTACGCAATAAATATGAATTAAATCTTATTACAGAAAGAATTCAAAATAGAATAAATAATTATAACCCATCTAATTACTTTAAAAATCGCCAAAAACGGGAAATTCAACGCCAAACGCTGAACCAAATTTCGTTTATTGTTTGTACAGCAATGACTGCTTTGAATCAATACCCAATAACTCATGTTCCATATTTTCAGCTTACTATCGTAGATGAAGGTAGCCAGATAGTTTTACCAATACTATCTGGAGTAGCAGCACTAACACAGGAAATGATGATCTTTGGAGATCCCATGCAACTCCCGCCGGTAGTTATCAGCCCAAATTTGGGTAAAAAGGAAAAATTTAGAGTCAATCCTTTAACAAAAACTATCTATGATAAGATCCCAGACCAAAAAATCCAATTATTAGAAAAACAATACAGAGGGCGTCCAGAAATATTTCTTTTGGTTAGCGCATTGTTTTACGAAGGAAAAATTCGTACAGGACAATATATCCCTCGTCTTTGTGAAAGTCCAGTAATTGAATTTATAGATTCCTCAAATGGGAATCTTTCGGAAAACAAACGGATCAACACACATGAAGCTTTTATTTGTCAGGAAGTTATTGATCAGATTGCACGTAAAATTGTAACGCACTCTTCACCTTTGAAAATTGGAATAATATCTCCATTTCGCTCACAAGCAGCATATTTGCGTCAAATACTCCAAAAGCCTTCAGAAAATGTTTCATTAGAGACAGGTACTGTTCATGTGACGCAAGGAAGGACATATGATTGTTTAATACTATCATTGGCAGCAAACAATTTTACTCCATTTCTTAATCCTCCGGATGATTGGATAAGAAATTTACTAATTTCTCTCCCCAAAATTTTTCACCGTTTAAGAGAAGAATGCACACCAATTACAAAGTTGAACTATCCCGATTTCACAAAACTTCTTGATAAGGCGTTCATAAGTTGGCAGCACCAACTTGAACCTTACAAAGAAAAAAATAAGGAAACTAATCCCAAATTATCAATAAGATTGTTTGAAGACATCGATGAGGATTTCAATTTCGATTTAGAATCCCTTCCACAGTTACCTGAAAACTTATTTGCACCAAATATTCTAAATGTTGCTTTGAGTAGAGCTCGTAAACAGCTTGTGGTTGTGGGTCATTATGAAGCCTTACATCTAAATCCCATTGTTAATTTAATTCATAAATGGTCAGAAATATTTGGCCAGGTGAAATCAACTAATTCTAATTTTAATTATAATGAGATTAGTGAAGAAACTGGTCTATTCTCCGACCAACATGTTGTACACTAATACATTCTCATCGATAGAAGCAAATTTTGCTATAAACTGCAAATCGTTTAAGGAGTTGAAAAATCTTATAACGTTCAGAAGTAAATATGAACGTTCATAAGTCTTCTTTTTATTTTCGATTTGGGATAATATATGTCTGGAAAAGCATGGGAAGTACTGTCTTTCGAGGAAAGGTCAGATTTCATTAAGAATGGACGAGAAGATGGGCTCTCCTGGGCATCATTGGCCGAAAAAATTGGTAAAAACCGCACAAATAAAAGTACAATATATCAATGGGCCCGGGACAATCTTCCTGATATTTTTGACAAAACTCAATTACCTATCTCTACAAAAAAACAGTCTAGCATAGAACAGGATCTAAAACGCGCCTTTCACGCCTTGGAACAAATAGTACATAGTGAAATCCATGATATGGTTATACCTCAGTTGGAATTACAAATTGAAGCAAATCGTCACTTAATCCAAGCAACTTGGTTGGATCTCCAAGATACTGTTATAAAGCTAGCTAACACGATTGGTCTCCTTCAGACAGAAGTTCAACGGTTTAAACTTTCTTTAGAAGAAGTTTTTCAGAAACAATTTAAGGACGTTTTATCTCTAGATAAAATATCTAAAGAATTGTCGGATAAGATGCTTGACGAAATTAACCTTACTGATGATTCATTAAGTGGCTTTATTAAAGAATTAAAGAGTATTCAACAAACGGGATTCCCTGCCGGAGCGATGAGCTTACAAGCTGATTTTCGGTCACTCTTAGACCAAATAAATGACGGATTTTCAAATATCTCTGAGCAAATAAAAGAAAGGCCAGTAATGACCCCTGCAACGTCTTTTGGAGGAAAACCGCCACCACCACCAGGAGTTTTGACAACTGGCATCATGCCTGGGGGATTTGATGAACCACAACAATATGAATGGGAAGACATGAGCTTAGAGGATATTGAGGCAATTCCACAAGAGACATTGGAAAGCCTTTCAATGACTGAAATGCAGAAAATGCGAAATAGAGTGGCTGAAATAGAGCGTCTAGAGAGTATGAGTGTTGAAGAACGAGAAGATTATCTCCGGAGAAAGACTGAAGATAAAGCTCGTTCGCTAGCGATGAAAGAGAAAGACAGAGAAATGCAAGAAAGTGCTTTCTTTAAAGCTGTTCGTGCTAAAGCCGATACAGAAACCGCAGGGGGGGTAAAAGGAATGTACGGAAAGGTGACTTCTCATTTGGAGTATTGGTTTTGCTTAGAATGTCGAAAAAAATTCACATTTGCTGCATCTAAGACACGAAAAACCCCTGAAATATGTGAAAACTGCAAGAATACGAATTCTGATCAAATAGTTGAATATACACCTGCATTAGAAATAGATTAGAGCCCTTAGGAAATTAAGGAAAATTCTAATTTTACGTAAGGATTTTTAGATTTTTTTTTAAACGAAGGATTTTTTTCCGAAATAATCTCTTTTAGGTCTTTATGAGATAATTCCATAATGTTGCAATGTGTGAATTATGAACTTTAGGAATTACTATATTCAACCACTATTAAGACTGTATTCCTTTAAATTAACTCCATTGTGGCCACCCCACAATAAATTTTCTTTTATTTATTTATAGGGTTTTAAAAAAATGCCAGATATTTCATTAGTGAATATTTTAGGAATTGCACCTCCTTATGCCCGTTATCCTTTAGGTATTGCATCATTAAAAGGAGTATTTCAAATTAATGACCGATTTAATGTTAACGATGTTGACATTTGGGAGATTGCTAACGTTAGTTCCAAATTACATTTAGAACATACTAATTTTCCAGCAGAATATAATTTTATTCCGGGAATGGAAGTTATACCAGTTCTGCTTGCAGTTCATCAGGCTTTTTTGCGATCTGAATTATTGATGTCATTTCTTAATTCTAAAGTCTTTTTAGACATTATACAGGCACTTGGACTCTCTCCCTTCGAATTTTTTAATGATCTTCAGAAAGCTCTTTGTACAATCGAGAAATGGGTTTTTAACACAGCTTGGGGCGATATAGTAGGGTTCTCCATCCTAGAATCTAATCTCCTAGCGACTACAATTGCTTCTTTGTTCTTAAGGAATAACAATCCTGACTGCAAGATTGTATTTGGGGGACCGAGCATGATTCAAAGTCAATATCTCCGGGAATTAGCATTAAATTTGGAGTTATGTGATTTTATTGTAATATCGGAAGGAGAATTAACTTTCCCACTTCTTTGTGATTACATAACAAAAACACCAACGTTTAAACTGGATCACAATATAAAAGACATTCCAAACGTTGCATACCTAAATTCAGATTTTAATTACCAAGAAACACCCATTCAATATGTAAAAAATCTTGATACTTTACCTACTCCGGATTTATCAGGTTTTCACTCTTGGCATAACAAAGCTGTTGCATTGGGGTATGTTGGTAATTCTTTTGCTCCAATTTATGCTTCCCGAGGTTGTCCACATCATTGTAATTTTTGTTCTGAATGGGATTTATTTGGCCCCAAATTTCGTACTCGGAGTCCCATACGAGTGGTGGATGATCTTGAATATTATTCTAATGCATTGGGATTATGGGGTTTCAGGTTTTGTGATTCTCTCCTTGATTGGTCTCCGAAATGGTTGAATGAATTATGTAAAGAAATCATTGATCGAGAAATCGATATTATTTGGGGAGGATACATGTCTTTGCAATCATTAACACAAGAAGAAGCTTTTCTCCTCCGTCAAGCCGGTTTTCTAGACGTTACCGTAGGTTTAGAAGGAACATCTGATGAGACATTAAAAGAGCTGGGAAAAGGAAAGAAATTACAGAATTTTTCAAAAAGGTGGCAATCAATTGACAATTCTCTCCAAGCAGGGATAACTACACGAGTAAATGTTATGCTTGGACCTGCAAGTCAAACATTTTATTCAGTCTTTAATCATCTTCAACAGATAAAGAAGCTACGAGAAAATCATTTACCAATATACACAGGACCAATATCCATTCTAAATATACGGTTAGGCTCCCATCTTTTTGATACCATGAATCCAAATAAAATTATTACATGGAGAACCCTTTTTCCAGCTTTATCTTTCCTTTTTCAAGAAAAGAAGTATAATAGGTTTCTGGATCTTCCTGCAACAACTAATGGAACTGAACTAGACTATCCTCTTATGAAATTGGTTCGGTGGAGAGAAATTTTAATGAAGTCGGTGATGTCCGATTTAACATCTAGTTATTATGATTTAGTGTCAGAATATGAACGTGAGCTGAAAAAACGAATACTTCCACCTTTAAAAATATACGAAATGAAACCAAGATTCTCAGGGAACGATCTGGTTGAAGTTAAGCAGGTGGGAATCCATAGTTTAAATAAAACATATAGTATTCGCCTACCATTAGGGAAAGGAACCTTAACGGAGCAAGAAATTGGTTTTCTCAAGAATATTGATGGATCAAAATCCTTGAAGGATATCCTAACAGAGGTGAATTTGACTAAAGAAAATTCTGAAATCATTTTAGATGAATTAATCTACCCTCTGACTGCATTTGGGATAATTAAGTGGTTTATTCCTAATAGAAGTGAGACATCTAATCAATTCATTGAATTAAGAAATGAAGCTAAGAAAATCACAATTTGAGATTCCTCCCTGTCGGAATGAACTCTAATAATCCATTGTCTAGAAGAAAACAGGATTATTTATTTGGTGAAGTTCATTGAACATAGTCAATCTCTCAAAGATAATGACTAAATTGGGTGTAGACATCACAAATAAGGATGAAATCGAGCTCAATCTTATTATGTTAGGGATCATTCCTTCTAAATCCGCAATATTAGCACCCAAAATTACTAAAACAAAAAAAGAGCCAACTAATTGACAGAATTCTAGGATATATGTTCAATTAGTTAATTTTCAACTTCATCAGCGACTCATCTCATTTACGATTTTAACCATCTAAGTGTTTATCCAAAGATAGTATTCGTTTTGAAGAAATAGGTGTGGTCTCAAGAGGATTTGGTAGATTAAGATCTTCACAGGTCCAATTTAGCTCCTTCAAAGTCTTTGAAGGTAAAGATTCTAATAATTGTTGTTTTTGGCATGATGATAGGTCTATTATGGCTTCTTTTAGTAGCTTTGTTATGATTTGAGAGTATTTTTCAAGCTGAGGAAGAAGAGGAGATTTTATCTGGACAAAATCTGAAAGAATTGTAGATTTTATAACATTTAATCGTGGGTGAATTTCATAGCCTATACCTGAAACTCCTAGTTTCTGTGCAGCAGCTAAAGTAGAACCTGTTCCAACGAATGGGTCAAGGACTCTGGTCACATTTGGGACGAGTTGAATTAATTTGAAAGGTAAATCAATTGGAAAAGGAGCTTCATGACCTTTTTTTACCGTATGTCCAGTTGTTTTCATATACGGGCAAAATAATAAGTCACCGGGATCTCGGAGATCTACTTCTGAATACCTTCCAATGTTAGACTTGTCAGAATAAGGGATTCCAATAGTTTTGGGGTTAAAACGATATTTTTTACCCTTGACTAAGATAAAAACAAATTCCCAAAGATTGTTCAATCGTCGAGAACCACCAGAAGGGGTATAGTGCCCTTTTCCAAAAATAGACTTTATCCAAATAGCAGTCTGAAGCCTTTGAAATCCTACATCGACCGCTACCCTAACAACATCCTCACTCTTGCCTTGATCTCGAGCAGAGTCTCCTATATTGAGAAAAAATACACCATCACGTTTAAGCACCCTATGACATTCAGAAAATACACTTCTAAGAAATTGGAGATATTCCAGATAAGGTAAGCGATCAAGATATCTTCCACGCTCAGACGAATAATCTTTTCCAATATTATAAGGCGGACTTGTGACAATTACATCAATTGATCTATCATCGAGCTCAGACATGTCTTCAGACGATTTAAAGTAGATAATCTGGTTCTCTAGTTTAATTTTTTCTTCTGATTTTCTCATATACCTTCTTAATTCTCTCCGATGATTTCTCTCTTTTAGTTTCTGAATATATAAAGGTCCGAAACCATAGAGCATAGGAAGTAATTGAGGAGATATTCTAGACAAGTCTCAGTTTGATGGGAGAAAACGCGGAGATGAGAAACAACAAACCCGAGGAGGCAATAAAAGAAGAATTAGACGATGAACTAAACTATCTCAATGCAATGGACAGAGTCTTAAAGCGATGGCGACTTGAAAAGATACCTAGAACAGAATTTGAGCCATTTGGTTCACCTTTATCATTATTAGTGAACAATGAAGATTTCTTGGATTATCTAGAGAAAGCATTAACACTGGAAATTACACCTGATCCGGGAGGAGTTCGACGCTTTTTTGCTGATTTTGAAGCCCAGATCGAAGATCTTGATGCTCGATGGCTCCTATCTCTTTGGAGACAGGAATCTGGTATCCCTACATTAGATTCTTCTTCTCTTTTAAAGGAATATCAACAAATCTATAATCAAAAATTAATAAATAAGATCAAAATGATGCTAAATATTCCAAATATTTCTCAAATGACTGAAGATCAGTTGATAAAGTGGAAACAAATATGTGAACGTGAACTTGTAAATACTGTCCTAGAATCGAATCGTTTGTCAATTCGTCAAAAAATAGCATGCCACAGAACAAAAGTTCATAATAACAGCTATTCAATAAATGAGATACTTACAATTGTTTTACGAGAGGAAAAAAATCGAAGTTTACGTTACCAAGCTTGGAAAAACATCAATGATTTGTCACAAAAAATCTCTCCAGCTATGCAACAGGCAATGGTAGAGTCAAACAAGAAATGGCAAGAAATGGGATATAAAAATTCAATTACTCCCAAATTACAAATGTTAGGTATAAAAGAGAAAGTGGTTAGGGAAGTTATTACTAGTATTGAAAGAATTACTCGACCCTTAGCTCAATCACTTTTTAAAGAGTTTGAGGAGCAATTAGAGCATGAAATTCGTCAATGGGACTGGCGATATGCCGCTGGAATGAGATTTTTTCCCTTTGAGAATGCTTTTAGGAGTATTGATGCCCTAAATGTTGCTAAAAAAACGTATAGGTATATTGGTATTAATATTGATCACCATCCAATCACTTTTACAAAAAAGCCTAGATCTCAGAAAACAATTCTTTATCCATTAAGAATATCACAAGATTTGATAATTTCTTATAATAGCTTAAGTGGATATAGAGACATTTATCTCCTACTTTGGCATTTAGGAGCTGCTTGTTATTTATCTAATATCGATATTACCCTTCCATATGCTTTTCGTCGAACAACATCACGAATACTTGAAGAAGGAATGGCAACTCTTTCTTCTTGGTTAGTTTGGGACCCTCAATGGTTGAAAATGTTTACAAACCTTTCAGCAATAGAAATTATTGAATTTGAAAAATTAAAGGTGGTTTATGAACTTCTTAAATTACGATTTAATGCGGGTTTAGCCTTATTTGAGATGGATGCTTATCATTTTTTATCTAGAAACCCATATGAAAATCTTGATAAGATTTATAATGAAAATATGAGGAGATTCTCTTTTTTCCCTTCTGAAGATTCATCACTTTGGGCTGTACATCAGCGATTTTTGGATTCAGAAGGTTGGCCCTTCTATATAAATTATGTATTGGTTTTATCTGTTGCTGCTAATCTGTTTGCTTATATTCATGATAATTTTGACTTTCTATTTTCATATAATTTAGGAAACCTTTTCAAATCTAATTTGGTAACAGAAGGAGCTATTGGATCTTGGTTTGAACGATTTCAAACTTTTACATCCAGAAAACTAACAAATTTTCCTCTGAATTGCTTAGCAAACTTATAAAAAAAAAAATGAGAGTAAAAACTCTCAAGAGAAACCTTTTTTTTATATAGGATCAGGAGGAATGTGACCACCGGGAGGCATTAACAACACCAGTCTCTGGTGTTGTAAAAATCTATTATACTCCCAAAATATCCGAAAGGCATGTTAGTGGTTATATTGATTAAAAAAACATCAAAATGATATTCGTTCCCTTTAGAGTGAGATCAAGTAAAGGAAAAAAAAGAGGAAATTCTCTTTTTATTAGATGACTTAGCTTTATTCAGGAGGAGAAGCAGAATCAGCAGGAAGCATAAGAAACACCAAATCAATGTCTTGATGAATCCTCTTAAAGTCCTATAATTTAGTAATTTGACTATTTAGGAGAGCAGAAATTTACTATCCGTTGATATAAACATCGAGTTGAGGGCCATGAGAGAAGAAAACGGTCCAAAACAATCGGTACACCGATTTCTTACTTCCAATCATTTGTCTATCATCTTCCAAGATGTTGCTTATCTTCTCAACCGTGGCTATGATAAAAGAAAAGTAATTGATTTCGTAGCTTCACGGTATCTACTAAATTGGGAATCTAGGAATTTTATATTTCGCACTATGTCTTCTGATGAGCATGCAAATAAAATTATGATAAAATTGATGACTATCGATCAACTAAAAAATAAAAAATTAGGTTTAGACGGTTTTAATATTTTAATAACTCTAAAAGAGATGATTCAAGGCAATCCTGTGTTCTTATGTTATGATGGTGTGATTCGTGACATATGTGGTAATTATGGTAAATTTTTACTTGATGATGTGGGATACAAAGCAATGAAATTATTTTCTACAGTTTTAGCTAGTTTTTCTCTGAAGAAGTTCCGATTATTTTTAGATCAGCCTGTTTCTCATAGTGGAAAGGTCGCAGAGTGCCTTAGAGACGAATTAAGAAACACATTGATAAAACAGAAGGGATCCACAAAGTTTTCCACATCATCAATCGAGAATTCAATAATTACTGTCAGAAGTCCGGACCATGAATTAAAGCAATTTGATTTAGTTGCAAGTCACGATAGTATTGTAATGGAGAGACCAGAGGGAATTTTTGACATTCCTCATCATATAATTAGAACCAAACTACTTACACCTAAAGTGGTTGATATTCGATCTATTTTTGTTAAATTTTAGGAAAAAAACCTATGGTTGTTCAACAAGTTCACAAAGAACTTTACTAGAGTCTTTGGGATGAATAAAGGCAACTTTTGTACCATGAGCACCTGGACGAGCTTCTTGATCAATTAGACGAACACCTGATGCCTTTAATCTTTCTAGTTCACCTGTTATATCATCGACTTCGAAGGCTAAGTGGTGAACACCTCGGCCTCCTTTCTCTAAGAATTTACTAATTGGACTATCCACTGCTGTTCCTTCCAATAATTCAAGGTTTGTTTCTCCTACAGGAAGGAAAGCTACTTTGACTTTTTGCGATGAGACCTCTTCAGTCCCAGTACAAGAAACTCCGAGGATTTTTTCAAATGCTTTCAAAGCTTGGTCTAAATCCTCAACTGCGATGCCGATATGAGAAATTTTTTTGATCATACTAAATCACAGAGAAATCGCAAGGAAGCCCCGTAGTTAGTGCGGGGAGGAATTGCGATCGAAATTTTTAGATAAGAGTCTGTTGAACCTTTATAAACATATTTCTAGAAATAAAGAATGGTTTGACCCATGCAAAAATGTCTTCCCTTGAATTTTCTCCTTTTGACCAAGGTGAAACAGAAAGCATTACGGAAGACCTACCTGACATTTCTAGCGATGGTTCAGGAGACTTTGCCAATTGTCAACAGCGTTCGCAATCGGAAAGCCCTCCACGACCAAACTTATTATCCTTTGAAGGAAAAATATCCTGTCGCGAGCCAATTGATTATTGAAGCGGCAAGCTACGTTTGGTCGCACCGGAAAAATTTCAAGAAACCTCCGAGGAATTGTATTATTCGCTTTGACAAGCGATTATTTAGTTTCAAGGAAACAACTCGCAAAAACCCTATTATAAGTGTCCGCACGAACCACACTCGAACTGGGCTACCCATTTGCCAAGATGGAGCCTACCAACGATTCCTTGCCCACCTCAAGGACGATTGGTGTATTTCCAGTCTCATAATGAAACGTAACCAGTCTTTTTTCGTAGTTCTTAAGAAAGAATTCCCAGCTCCTCAGATGCGTCCCAATACTATTGGGATTGATGTGAACAGTAGTAATATTGCTCTGACTGTCCTTACACCTCAAGAAAAGGTGTTGAAGCAGACTTATTGGGGAAAGCTGGTTGCGACCAATCAATATCAGTTCGAACAACGTCGATCTGTCCTACAACAACATCGGGATAAGGGCAGTTCAAAAGCAGGACTCAAACTGAAGCGATTGAGTGGCCAACAACGGAATTATGTGAAGACAAACCTCTGGCAACTGGCGAATGATCTGGTGACCTTTGCCAGGAATTATCAGGCGAACATTGCCATTGAACGACTACATCATCTAAGAAAACGCAAAGGACAATGGACAAAGAAGAGTCGGAAGAAAACAAACCGGATTCCTTACAGTTTGTTTCGTCAGACCTTACAGCATGTAGCGACACAAGAAGGCGTTTTTATTACTGAAATCAATCCCCATTATACGAGTCAGGCTTGTCCGAGATGTGGACATACCTCTAAAAAGAATTGGAGAGGCTACAGTTATTTCTGTTGTAAAATTTGTGGGTCTGAAGCCCATCGGGACCGAGTCGCTAGTATGAACCTCGCTAAACGGGCGAACCAACTTTTTCAAAGTAGGGTTCAGTCTTCTCCGTTTAGGAACGTTGCTGTCAATCCGCGTGTTTTAGAAGATGAGAAGGGAATATCTCCAGTGCTCTCGCAGACCGTCTCTTGGAGTTCCAAACCACTGAATTCATTCAGTGGTAATTGACCAGAGCAAAACTTACGCAGAATATTGTAATTTGGTTTAATACAAAGAAATCCTTTTGAGCTATTTTCGTCCGCAACGTATTGAAATGTTTCTGTCGTAAGCCAAAGTTTGAATACATGTCTAGGATGTTAAAAACTTCAATTAAGAAGCTCCGATAGTGTAGATGGCCCAGCATCGCGGACTCTCGATCCGTGGACCCGGGTTCAAATCCCGGTCGGAGCACCAACTTTATTTTTATGTAATAAAGTTACATTAGCTGAATTTGAAGCTATGAATAAATGGGAATAAGTTTTGAAAAGCATTTGATCAATAATAATTAACGAAGAGATTGGATGTGTCTGGTGAGGTGGAGGACAAAGACTGGGAAGAACGAAGTGAAAAGGATTTTTCCAGACGGATTGAGCGATGGAGGATCCGAGAAAAGCGTTCTGAAGATATTACAACGGTTGAAGGGGTTCTTGATCTTCCAACCCGTCGAATTTTATATAAATTGCTTAATAAAGGGTTTCTAAAGGAACTTAGGGGAGCTATCTCCACTGGGAAGGAGTCTACTGTATTCCATGCAATCGCTGGACCAAAATTGAACGCTGAAGAATTAGCCATTAAGGTTTATCGTACTAGGACACTAGATTTCAAGCGGATTCAGGTTTACATTCATGGTGATCCTCGATTCCAATCTAAAAGAAGAAAATCTCATAAATTGATGGAGCTATGGGCGGAAAAGGAATTTAAGAATTTAACACGATTCAGTAAGGCAGAAGTGCTTGTTCCTGAACCATTTTTAGTTAAACAAAATGTCATAATCATGCAATTAATTGGTGAAAATGGCATTCCTGCTCCTTTATTGAAAGATGCTGCAGAAGAATTGCCTGAGAATCTTGAATCTGTTTATAATAAAATTGTTGAAGAGATTACAACGGCTTATAAGAAAGCACAATTGGTCCATGCAGACCTATCAGAATATAATATTTTATTTTGGAAAGAGAAACCCTGGTTTATTGATGTTGGACAAGCTGTCCATTTATCCCATCCTATGGCTCTTCAGTTTCTTTGGCGTGACATTCAAAATATCGTTTATCTGTTTAAGTCTCCTGAAACAGCTGAAATGGAATCTGAAAGTATTTTTACTTCTATTACTGGAAAAGCTCCACCACCTCAAATCTCATAAAGCATGATTACTAAGAAATTCAAGATAAGAGAGATATTAATATGATTTCTTCCACACTTAGAATTCCTCTTGAAAGGATTGCAGTTTTAATTGGACAAGAAGGGAAAACTAAACAACAAATAGAAAATGAAACTCAGGTTCAGATCGAAGTAGATAGTGAAGAAGGCAGCATTGAAATTTCAGCAACTGAGGAAATTGATGATCCCACCATAGTTTGGGCAGTTAGAGACTGTGTTAAGGCAATTGGTAGGGGATTTAGTCCTAGAAGAGCCCTTGCACTTTTAGATCCAGATATTTTTCTTGAAATAATCCCTTTGGAAGGTCCACCAAAGTGGATTCAACGGATGAGAGGACGATTAATTGGAGAGAGAGGGAAAACCAGACGTATTATCGAGCAAAATACAGACGCTATGGTTTCAGTTTATGGACAAACAATCTCTATCATTGGTTCTATTGAAGAGATTAAAGCTGCAAAGGAAGCCGTGGAAATGCTTATACGAGGAGACCGTCATGGAACTGTATATCGATATTTACAGAACCTAAGGTTTCAACAAAAGCTTCAACCTCAAAAAATTTGGAGAGATGGACCCTCAGATTATATTCCAAAAGATTAATGCTCCAATTCTTTGATTATTTTTATTCCACTATTCTTAATTTCAAATAGCAAGATTTTTTGTTTAAAATCTTGAAAGAATAAAGTTGCAAGAAATTTATGTTTAATTTTTTCTAATAAAATATAATTTTCAAAATATGGATCTAGTAGAAGAGACTGTGATGGTTTCAATCCTTCTGGTGTTCGTACAGCATTTGATGTAATTGCTATTATTCCCTGTGTCAAAGATTTTTCGAAAATATCTCTGAGTTCTGAAAAAAATAAAGGATAATATTTCCGTTCTTGGGAGGTATAATTCCAAAAAGGATTATTAATTAAGATTTGAGTACTTTTTATTTCATAAATGATCAAATCATCTATAATCTCGAAAGCATTCCATATTGTTTTAGGATAATGAACTAGGATTCGCTGTAAAGCCGTTTTATTTTTAGTTATTTGTTCTAAACGTTTAATATTTAACCGTGTAGTAAAATCAAAAATTATAGAACGATTATTTGGGTTTTTCATTGAAAATTTATTTGATAAATTCAAAAGAAACGTGGATTTACCAGTACCTGGTCCTCCAAAAATCACTATTGGACTTTTTCCCTTGAAAAGAGAACAAAGATCAGAGTGAGGGTGCAAATCAAACCATCCCTATTTGAATAAAGGATTTTAGTAAAAAGTTTTTCACCTTTATTACAAATCTTAGGGGGAATTAAGTGTAAAAAGAAAAATATGTGTAGTTACTGAGGATTTTAGATTCTATGCTAAGCTTTCACAGCACTTAAAATCCGAACTGAACTTTTCTACACTCATTCCTGGTGAACCTCTGATCAATAGAAAACGGAGTATCATTCTGACTTCGCAAGACGAATTACCAAAGATAAAACAGTATTATCCGAATCACCTTTCGTTTGCCATAAACCCTTCATTTGTACAATCTTTTGATGAGCAAGTGAGCATAGCATTGAATAAAGGTCGTAGTCCTTTCAACCAATTAGTAATTGGGTTGGATCCAGGTGAACATGTAGGTTTAGCTCTTGAAGCAGATGGAATGTTACTTTTCGCTAATGAATATCCACCTCCGTTTGATAAAACCTTGGTTAAAACAATAAAACGCCTTTTAATGACTTTTTCATCTCACAATAAAATAATTCGAATTGGTAGATCGCCCAGATACCAAGTAACTAAGTTATTAAGATATTTACTTCCTATAATCGACTCAAACATCCAATTAGAGTTAGTTAACGAAGGAAAAACATCAACAGGAATAAGTAAAACAAATTCTGATGCAGCTTTAATTATTGCAAGACGTAAGGGTAAACAAATTTATCCATCTGAGGTAAAAAGGTATCTACAAGAATACGAGGTCCCAAAGGGAAGAATCAAGGAAATTAAACAGGAATCCCGGATCCGTTCTAAGCATTTAACCATACAAGGAATTCTTGCAAGAGAGGTTGCAGAAGGGAGATTAACACTAGAACAAGCTTTATCTCTTACTGTTTCATTGACTAAGAACAAAACAGATCCAACTAATCTTAAAACCAATAATGAAAAGGGATAAAATAGTGGACCGGGTGGGATTTGAACCCACGGCCTCCTGGATGCAAACCAGGCATTCTTCCGAGCTAAACTACCGGCCCCTAAACGTATTTATTGTTATGCTGCTTTTTTAAAGGATTAATTAATCAATTTTTTCTTACCTAACTTAAAACGCTATAAATGACGAATGTAAAAATCCCAACAGAAAGTGCTGCAATAAAATTCACTAAATCATTGTTCATGAACTTAAATCCCCTTACTTCTGTTGTTCTTGTTCCACCACACCTTAAATGGATCTTTTTTTCTGTCTCAATGTTGCATGTTGAACAAAAATATATTGCTTGAATTGTAGCTCCTATAAGACTATCAATAACACTTCCAAGCACTCCTGCAAAAGTAACAATAAGTAGAATAAGAATTAATTCTTTTTTTGAGAGAGAAATGTCTTCAAAAATAGCAACAAGAAGAATGTGTGCTCCGATTATCGTTGATGAACCCAGAATAGAAGCAATTGTACCTAATATACTTATTCCACCGGAAGTACCCACAGGAACCTTTTTTCTTGGATTTAGAATCCAAAAAGCAGTGGGAGAGAGCGTCCCAATTTCAGTAGCCCATGTATCGGCATTTACAGAAGCTAAAG
>JAEOTI010000263.1 GCA_016839955.1 Candidatus Hodarchaeota archaeon
ATCGTAACAAAGTGGGAGAAGGTTACTCAAAAAATACCCTAGCTGATCTTTTATTATTTCAAGGAAAACTCGATCAAGCCCTCAAGTTATACGAAGAAGCATTGGCACTTCGAAAATCCCTTGGAGATGTAAGTGGTGAAGTACGATCGTTAAACAATATTGCTGAAGTTTTCAGGATTAAAGGAGATTTAAAGCATTCTTTAGAACTAGTTCATCAATCATTACGAATTGCAGAGCAGATTGGCAATAAATTTTCTCAAGCTTATACTCATACTTTGATTGGTGAGATATACCGAGTTAAAGGAAATGCAAAACAGGCATTGAAATCCTATGAAAAAGCCTTGAAGCTTATTGATGATGTTGGCTATCGTTCACAACAAGCTCCAATATTAATATCTATGAGTGAAACTCACCGTATTTTGGGAGACCTTTCCAAAGCGAAAAAGTACGCTGAAGAAGCTTTGAAATTAGCAAGAACAATTGGTGATAAACGAAATATTAGTCGTGCTTTGAATCAAAAAGCCCTTACTCTTTTTCTTGAAGGTGATCTTTCTGCTAAAGTCCTTTTAGAAGAAGGTATTAAAATTGCTGAAGAAATAGGGGATATTGCAACATTTGTTAATCTTCAGACAGATTTAAGTGAAATTCTTTTAACTTTGGGGGAGATTAAGCTCGCTGGACAACATATCACAATCGCCTTAGAATCGATTCGTCCTACCGGGTACGTTAGAGAGACTGCTCGGATACTGAAGGTATCCGGAGAAATGAAATCAATCATCGGTGAATATGATACTACTGAATTACAACGAGCATTGGTTATTCAGGAAGGATCAGGATTCGATCTTGATGCTGGACATACTTTGATTGTTTTAGCACGAATTAATAGGAATAATGGGTTTCTAGAAGAAGCAAAAGACCTTTATTGTAGTGCTGAAGAGATTTTTCGATCCTTAGGTGATACAAGTGGGCTCCTTGTGGTCTTGAAGGGACAGGGAAAATTAGCAGCGGTTCAAGGTGAAACAAAAGAAGCTTTTCAATATTATAAGCATTGCTCAAAACTAGTTGCGAGTTGGCGAGAAGAAATAACAACTCTATTTGCGGAAGGAAAAATATTTCTTCAAATAGGAGAAATTTCGAAAGCAAAGAAATTATTTGACCGAGCAAGCTCAGTCGCACGGAAGACTGGAAGTGTATTGGATATCGTGTCATCCGACCTGGCGTTAGCTGAGATTAGGATTATCTCAGGTGAACCAGAACAAGAAGTTTTACCGTATATAGACCAATCGATTGAAATTCTCAGGAAATCAGATGTTAAAGGAACATTGCTTTTCTCAGCACTACTTACTCGGTGTCTCATTCATGATAAGGATGTAGAGATGGAAATTATAGAAGAACTTCGACAATTGGCACAGCAGCATCGTTCTGATTATGAGAAAGTCTTAGCTGAGCAGGAGTTTGGAGACTATCATCTACGTCAATCAAATTTTGGAATTGCACGTTTAGCTTATGAAAAGGCAATTGAGATGGCAAAAAGAATACATTCCCTACCTCTTGTATTTACCGCACAACTTCGGTTAGCTGAGCTTTCTGTTAGGGATTTTAGTAGTAGTTTTAGTGATGATGATTACAATACTGCCTATCAAGCGTTAATAGATGTCTCGAGAGATGCTTCAGAAAGAGGTATCACACCTACTGTGGTTCATTCTCTTATACTTCGTGCTTTATTAGCTAGTTCCGCTATGCAGTACAGTCATGCGTTGTCTCTTGTTCAGAAAGCGAAACAACTCTCAGACAAACACGGATTAAAACGACAAGGAAATAGAGCAAAAGATCTCGTTAAACGATTCAAAATGGTGAGATCTCAAGCAACCCGACAGGTTTCAAGTATTCAAGATATTGGTGAGTTTGAAATCGTTGAATTTTCAGATTATCTTAATGACGTTCTAAAACTGATGAAAAGTCTAAGAAAAAAATGAGTTGCTTTAATGAAACAGTTTTATGCTGCTGTCGGGGGAATAGTCGAAAAAAATGGTTCTATATTAATATTAAGGAGATCTTCCGACAAAGATTTTGCTGCAGGTTCTTGGGAAGTTATTACAGGGAGATTAGAAGCTGAGGAGAATCCAAGTAGGGGTATTATCAGGGAAATAGAAGAAGAAACTACCTTAAGAGCAGAAGTCATTCTTCCTGTAAATACTGGTTTTTTTTATCGCGGAAATAGAGATTACCCAATGATTATAATAGATTTTTGGTGTAAATATCTAGAAGGAACGGTAGAATTGAGTTGGGAACATTCTGAATATAGATGGGTCTCTTTGCAAGATGCAGCAGTAGATCTGAATCTCAAACCTTTTCAGAGAGGAATTCAGAGGATCTTATCCTTAAAAAATGCTCTACCGACAGATTTTGATTTCTCGATATTTAGATAGAAAATTAATTGGAACGGTTAGAGAATTCTTACTCAATTCCGAGATACCTAACAATAAAGGCATAATAAAGAGCAGTCTCTTTAATAGCATCGTAGCGCCCAGATTTGCCCTGATGACCCTCAGACATGTTTGTTTGAAGCAGCAGGATATTCTTGTTATCGGTATTCATTGATCGTAATTTAGCTACCCATTTTGCAGGTTCCCAATATTGAACCCTAGGATCATTTAATCCTGCCATAACTAACAGATGGGGGTAATCTTTCACTTCAACATTATCATACGGGGAGTATGACTTCATATAATCATAAAACTGTTTTTCCTTAGGGTTTCCCCACTCTTCAAACTCAGTTACGGTTAGAGGAATAGTTTCATCACTCATTGTATTAATAACATCAACAAAAGGTACATGGGCCACTACGACTTTGAACAGGTCAGGACGCATATTTGTTACAGCACCCATAAGTAATCCCCCCGCACTGCCCCCCATAATTGCTAATTTTTCTCGAGACGTATAATTCTCTGCACTCAATTGCTCTGCACAAGTGACAAAATCTAAAAAGGTATTTTTCTTGTTTAAAAGTTTACCATCTATGTACCATTGCCTTCCTCGTTCACTTCCTCCACGAACATGAGCTAAGGCACAGATTATTCCTCGATTGAGTAAGCTAACTCTAGGAGCTAAGAAAGTTGGATCTAAACTTATTCCATAGGATCCATAACCAATAAGCAATAATGGGTTATTGCTGTTTTTCTCTATATCTTTTTTGTAAACCAATGAGATATAAATTGTCTCTCCATCTGAAGCTGTCACTGAAATCCGTTCATTCTTATAATCTGAAGAATTATATCCTCCAAGGATCTCCTCTTGTTTGAGTGTTTTTCGTTCCTTGGTCTTCAAATTGAATTCAATCACAGACTCTGGTATTATTAGGGATGAATAATTAAATCGAAGTAAGTTCGTTTCAAACTCTGGTAGGACTAAGAGTTCTGACCAATATTGTTTCCAGCAAGTGTAGACTTCTTCAGTAAAACTAATGTAATATTCTTCTTTTGTTACCAAATTAATAACACGAATTGCTCTTAGTCCTTCTTTCCTTTCAAAAAGGATAAGAAAATCCTTGAAAACTTCAAAATCGACTAAAAAGATTCTTTCATCATAAGGAATTATTTCTTCCCAATTCTCTTTCGTGGTTCGTTCAATTAGTGTTTTCATTATTTTATAATTCTGAGCGTTTTCATTTGTCCTAATTATAAACTGTTGATTTTGATGATCAACAAAATATTCCATTTCATGCTCTCGGGGATGTATTAATGTTGGTTCCTCTTCTGGTCGATTTGGATTCAAATAATATGCTTCTGAAGTTGTCTTACTCTTCAAGGTAATAATTAAGAATTCAGAATCTCGTGTCTTTTTTATTTCCATAAAAAATGCTTTATCATTTTCACAAAGGACTGATAGATCCTTTTTACTACTTGAATTTACCTTATGATAAAATAATTCAAAGGGTCTGATTTGTTCATCTAAAGTGATATAGAAAAATGTTTCATTGTCATTTGCCCATTCCCCCATTGGATAGGTGTTCTTTATCCTCTCCTCTAATAATTCTCCTGTTTCTAAGTTTTTAATGAAAATTGTGAATTTTTCAGATCCCTCTATATCAATAGAATAAGCTAGGAGCTTATGGCTTGGACTAATCTTAAAAAGCCCTAGCTTTAAATAATCGTGACCTATAGCGAGTTCATTCAAATCAAGAAGTATTTCTTCTTCATTTGAATTCCTTTGTTTTCGATAGTATTTCTTATATTGTTTACCTTCAATATCACGGCTGAAATAATAAAAATCACCACTAGGTTCTAGTACTGAATCATCAGTTTCCTTAATTCGTCCTTTAATCTCATCAAAAAGTGATTTCTGAAGGACTGTTGTCTCCTTCATTATTTTATCAGCATAGTTGTTTTCTGCACTAAGATAATCAATAACTTCTGAATTGTGTCTTTCCCGGAGCCAAAAATAGTTATCAGTGATTTCTTCCCCATGCATAACACGTTTATAATTTTTTTTTCTTGCCATTGGAGGTTTGATAACTAATTCTGAGTTCATTACATATTACCTACCTATAATAATGTGAATGAATCCTGGGATTCATTTTTTTAACGATTTAAGGAACTATGCTCGACGTGATCTAAGGAGTAACTCGATATGAGTGAAATGTTCTGCCATTTCTACGGGTTGACTTCGAATTTCTTTGATTTTCTCTATGAGGTAATTTGCGCGATTTTTATGGCCTAATAATCCGTGTTCTTCTGAAGTTACAGCTGCTTGGGTGGCCATTGACTCTGCATTGTCAAGTCTTGATAGTAGAACGTCTAAAATGCTTTTTATTAGAAGCACTTCAGTGAAAATTGGATAAAGGCCTGCTTTTTTTGCAGCTCCTGAGGATTCGTTTAAATATTCTCCAGCCTTGGATATCAACTCAAAAAATGCAAATGGATCCGCATCTTCGGAATCTGCTCTCAATGAACCTTGAGCCTTTCTTAAGGTAATATTTGCTAAGGCAAGCCGAGCTTTTACTGCAATTTGAAAATTCCCTATTGATTCACTTTGTTCTAAAGCTACAACAGCGATTTCTTCTGCAACTTTGAGTCGACCTTTGAATGCATTTAGAGAAGAGGCAACTAATCGACTGGAAGCAATTGCATTAGGGTCATCTCGTTCATGAGCAGTTGCTGATGCCAATTCATAAAACCACTGCGCCTGTTCACGATTCGAAGAGTCCAGGTGTGTTTTAGCGAGACCAAGAAAAATATCAACATCAATTATCCCCATCTCTTCACAAAGGTTCTTAGCTTCTTCATAAAAAGCAATTGAACTCTCAATTAGTCCTCGATCATAAAAGAGGTTCCCTAGTGACTTTAATAACAATGAAATTTCAAATTTAGCACCTAATCTTTCACCAATCAGCAGTCCTTCTTCGAAAACTACTTCTGCTTCCCGATAGTTTCCTACCTCATGTAAAATCTCACCAAACTTTCCAAGATCTCGACAAAGCTGTAATTGGTAACCCAGTGAACGTCTCATCTCAATACCTTTTTCGATATGTTTTCTAGAGGCGTTATAGTCCCCCTGGTAACGATAAATCTCAGATAATGTCCGAAGAGCTGTTGCAGCTTCGCTCGGGTGATTTAGTTTTTCTGAAATCTCTAAGCTGCGTGTAGCATAAGAATGGGCGTCTTCAATTGAAGTTTCGATCTTAGCCCTAGCAAGTGACTCTAAAATGCTTGCTATGAGTGGAAGATTCCATATTCTTTCAGAAATATCAAAAGCTTGATTTAAATTAACAGCAGCATTCAATTGGTCTTTCATGGCTAGTTGTACTTCCCCTCTTCTCTGAAAAGTTGATGCCATGAATGAGATGTCGTCTATTGTTTGATGGAAAGCTATTGCATCTTGATAAACTCGAAAAGCTTCATTGATATCACTTTTACTAAGGATTTCTGATAGAGATGTTCGAATCACTCTTCCCCCTCTGCGTTTATCTAGAGCAATTAATTTCTTTAAACACTCTTCATACAATTGATCGGCTTTTTTTAGCATGCCTTTTCGTTCGAGAACACGAGCTTCCATAGTAAGAGCCTGTGTAGTTCGGAATTCATCATTAATAGCAGCAGCAAAATCTTTTGCTCTTTCAATTGTAGAAGTAATAGAGAAATATTCTCCACTATAAAACTCAATGGTTGCAGAAGCCATTAAGGTATCAAAAACACCTTGTGTATCTCCTAAATCCATAGACCTCTTTAAACAATAATCGTAAACGATTGTTGCCTCTTCCAGTTGTCCCGTATATCTTAAAATATGCCCAATTTCTAATTTAGTCGTTGTAGCGCGTGATTCCTGTCCAGCAGATCGTTGGTTTACAACTAATTCTTCTAATACCGCAATAGCTCTATCCCAATCTCCTCGATTTCTAAAAATCCTCGCCATAGCTGGTCTAGAAATTTTTGCATAACCTGGAGAGCTTTCTAATTTGACCACGTTCTCTCGAAACATTCGAAGAGCTGCGTCATGTTTGTCTAGTCCCTGTAATGCTCGTCCTAATTGGTGTCTGATTGCAATCTCATAGTCAAAATCTTCATCCTTGATTGCAGTGTGGAGCTCTCTCTCTAAATTTTCCCTTGCTTTTGCAAGATTCTTTGGTTTTCCACTTTTTATGAGCTTAATCGCCTTTTCTATATTTTTTTTTGGCATGAAAGAAGCCCCGAAGTTTGAAACCTTATAAAGAATGCAAGAGATACTATCTTTACGCGAAATACTAGTTATCTAAACGTACAATTCTTAATATTTGAAATACTACCTTTGGAGTTATTAAAAAATTGGAAGAATGTAAATAGTTAAGAAACACTTTGATTAGTTCATCATTGGAGTCTAGAAGATTGAGAATAAGCTTAATGGTATTATTTTTATTCATTATACTTCATATTAACTTAGTATCAACCAACAATGCTCTAAACCAAAAATATGAATTAAAAATTGAATATACAACAATTTCTGTAACTGAGGCGTGCCAACTCATCAATAATACTCCAAATATCGTAATTCTTGATGTTAGAGCTTCTTCAGAGTATCAAGATGGATATATTCATGGAGCCATAAATATCCCTCATGATCAAATCAATGACCGTTCCGACGAACTTCCGTCAAATTTTTCCCAAATAATATTGGTTTATTGCCAGTTGGGGGGTCGCAGTGCAATAGCTAGCAGCACACTTACTACATTAGGTTATACGCAAATTTATAATATGGATGAAGGCTTTGAAGCTTGGAAAACTGCTGATTATCCTTTTGAAGTTGATCAGGCTTCTGAAACTACTCAGTCTTCAACATCAGATTTATCAACTTCATTTATACCTTATATCTCTCTAATCTTCTTACTTGGAATGATTTTAAGACTTAAGAGAAAATAAAACGACATCTAGATTCAATCCAATCTAAGAAAACAGATCCAATCAAGGTAACAATTGATTTAATGACAAGAATTTTAGGGCTCAACAAAGATAGTAATGAAGGTATTTTGATCAGAAATCCTTTGTCGGACCATTTTTTCTCTTAGTTAAGGAGTTTTTCTAGTTTGGTGATCTCAACAACTTTCCATAGCTCAAAGGGAGGCGTTGGTAAGACAAATCTCGCATTGAACTATGCAGGATATAAGGTTCTACATGGATTTGATGTTTGGTTCATTGAATTTCATTGGGGCTTAGGAAATGTAATATCTTCATTTAGCTACCTTAGACCTCCAATATCTGTATCTGAATATGTTTTAGGAACAAAAACAACCTTTTCTGAAGTTCTCTGTAATGCAACTGAATTATTTGATAAAACTCCTCGGAAAAATTCATTTAATGTTGCATTAGTCACAGAAGAACCAGAAGATCTTAATAGCATTCGTAGTAAGACTTTTCGAGTTCGATCTGATGAATCAATGTTACTTCGACTTATAGACATCGAAGAAGCAGCTCAAAGACGTGAAGATGAAACTGGAATTCCAATGGCGATTATTTATGATACTACTCCAGGTATTGAACCAATGGCAATGGAAGCAGTCACATTAGCCAATCGGATTGTGATGGTCTCCCGACCGACTCGCGCACAATATCGAGAAACCTCAACAATCGTTGATATCATCCGCCATGTCAAATTAGATGTCGGGAAAATCGGTCTAGTTGTTAATCAAGTCTTAGGAGAACCAAAAGATCCGCGAATAATTGAATTAATTCGAGAAGCTGAAGAAACTTCCACTATTCCTGTGATAGGCATTGTTAACGTGTTAGCAGGCTTTGAAGATGCAGTCTACACTTTTGGGAATCGTCCTGAACGCGTAATGAAGATTGATCTTGCAGATGCTCACGTAATACAAGGTGTTTTGAATCAGATTTGTCTACAAATTGATGAATTTTAAGCTATATTGTTAAGATAGCTTATGGCATTAAAACAGATATATTTTACTCCTGACAGAGTATATATTATATATTGAGAAATTCTCTGGAATTCAAAAAATTTTTTGCTATTATTCATAGAATGGCTGATTGATCCAGTTTGATAAGAAAGAATTTAGGGATGATACGTGATTTTCTCTTATCCTAAAATTTCAAATCTTTTAATAATATCAAATTTGAAAAGCTGAGGTATAACAAACTAAATTATTATTTGGGATTGGTGGGAACAATAATGACAGTAATAGAATTTTTGAGGAAAACTATTATTATTTTCGTCTTTCTAATGGTTCTAACTTGTTTTCCTTTGAATTTTACATCTAGTTGGCAATCTATAGAGCAATTTGATAGTGTAAGAGCTTCTTCCAATATGACAACAGAGGGAGTAAAAGCACTGAAAAATCAAATTGCTGATTTTCTTAAAACTTCAGCTATTTATACTCAGCCTTACATTGTCCATGATCCCCTCTTCATTAGTGGTAATGCTGATTTTCACGCTCAAAACCTTACTTATGGGTGGTTGGGCGATGGGACCCAAGAAAAGCCCTACATTATTGATAATTATAACATTACAAATTCTATGAATATCTTAATATCAATCCAAAATACTGATTTATATTTTATAATCCGCGATTGCTTCTTAAATGGGATAATGAGATATTACGATGGAATTCATTTGAATAATGTCGCACATGGAACCATTATCAACAATATTATGATCAATTGCAGCGCTGGTATCTCTCTGGCTTATTCTAGTGAGAATAATATTCTATACAATCACATAGCTAGTGCTGATACTGGAATTGTTCATAATTTTGCTTTGAAAAATAATATTATATTCAATAGAGTGCAGGATAGTATCCAGACAGGATTATTTATATTTAACTCAAATTTCACAACTATTTCAAATAACACAATAAATGATAACGG
>JAEOTI010000264.1 GCA_016839955.1 Candidatus Hodarchaeota archaeon
GTACATAGCCGATACAAAATCATTAGAAGGTGACCAACTTCCTTCAGTAATTTCAAGAAAATATCCAGAACCTCCTTTCTTTGAAGTCTTAGTTGAAATGGTACAAGAGAATCTCGCTTTATTAATCATCATTGTCTTAATTTTAATTGCAGTGTCATCTGTTAGTGGTTTAAGAATTAAAACTTATTATCTAGAAAAAAGACGAATGATGGTTCGTACTCAGAATCTTCAGGAGATAAAAAGTATAAGAATGGTAGGTATTCGTCATATTGATGGTATAGGTCTCTTTTCTCTAAGTTTATTCCGTTCTGATGAACAACTGGAGCAAGCTATCTCGGGAATGTCATCAGCTATTGCTTCTTTCTTGGACGATATTGTTATTAGATCTGTAGGGGAATCTGGAGTTCCAAGTGAACGAACAGAATTCGTACGAATGGCACAGCGAGGGTTACATCTATTACAACGAAATGCAGAGTACACAGTTGTATTAGTCATTACGGAAAGAGAAGTGGGTAAATTTATGGAAGAAAATTTACGAAAACTTCAAACAAAGATTGAACAACTCTTTAAAGATGAATTTGAGTTTTTCTTTACAAATGAACAGATAAATGAAGAGCAACTAGGCGAATTGGTTCAGAAATACCTTTTTACAGGATTATTAATTGGTTTCCGTTTTAATTATCCAAAGTACAGGACTTTGGAAAAAGAATATTCATATCAAGATCAAAAAATTGCTTTGATTTTAAACCAAATCAGATCAACTCTTCCTCGTGACGGGTTAATGTTTTTAGATAGTTATATTACATATCTTAAGACTCATGGAATTTCCAATGCAAAAGCTGCCCACTTTCTTTTGAAAGCCTACAAACACGAACTTCTTGAAATAACTGATAACTAAACAACATGGAGATTATGTAGAAAATGGTTACACAATTGCACAAGAAGGAGATCATGAAGAAAACGGTTACACCTGTCTATAAAATTACATTGATTGGAGATGGTGCAGTAGGTAAAACAGCTTTACGTAATCAATTTATGGGTAAAGTATTTACCGGTGAATATCTCAAAACTTTAGGCGCAGATGTAGCCTTAAAAACAAAGACTGTTGATGACAAGGAAATTAAATTTCAGATATGGGATCTTGCAGGTCAACCATTTTACGAAACGGTCAGAAAACAATATTATCGTGGAGCATTAGGTGCTTTGGTAGTATTTGATGTCACACGCCTTTCCACATTAGCAAACGTTCCCAGTTGGATAGAAAGACAGTGGAATGATGGAATGAGAGGAAAAGTTCCAATAATTATTCTTGGTAATAAAACTGATCTTCGAGATGAGGTAGATTATTCAGTTGCCGCAGATGAAGGTCAAAAAGTTGCCAAAATGCTTAACGAAGATAATAGCGATATAGATTTTGAAATTCAATATTTTGAAACATCTGCCAAAACTGGAAGAAATGTAGAAGAAGCTTTTCTTCATATTACAAGAAATATCCGAGGTTTTATTGATTCAATGATGAGAAAGCGTAAAGAAGAGAAGAATGCAGACAAATAAAATCAACTCGTAATTGAGCGAATAATTTATGTCAAGTCCTACCTACAAAATTTGCTTGATTGGTGATGGCGCGGTCGGGAAGACGGCCCTCCGTAATAATTTTATGACCCGTACCTTTTCTCCTGATTACTATATGACAATTGGTGCAGAAATTGCGTATAAGTCGATTAATGTGTCTGGTAAATCCGTAAGTTT
Organism: Candidatus Hodarchaeota archaeon; assembly: GCA_016839955.1. The sequence continues at coordinate 1,750 of JAEOTI010000264.1, forward strand.
ACAAATTTGGGACATTGCTGGTCAATCATTCTTCTATACTGTTAGGGAGAAATACTATACCGGAGCTACCGGTGCTCTTGCAGTTTTTGATGTAACTCGACCAGAATCATTAGAAAATCTTAAATCATGGGTTGAAGAAATTTGGAACAAAAATGGGAAAGGAAAAATACCCATTGTAGTTTTAGGGAATAAAATAGATCTTCGTGAATCAATATCCATATCTATCACACCAGAAGAATGTCAAACTGTTGTTTCTGATCTGGAATGGGCTGTTCACGGAGAAGGCTTTAAAATTCCTTATTTAGAAACTTCTGCTCTTGCTGGATATAATGTTTACAATGCATTCAAGGAATTATCCTATAATATCAATGCATATATTGAGAAAAAACTTCAAGAACTTTAGTCTGTATCATAAACCATTCCTGGTATAATCTAAGGTTTTTTTTGTTGATTTAAAAATAATTATTAAAAATTTCCAAAGAATTTACCATTTTTGTCCATATACTGGATAAAGATACATTTTATTATTATTTTAATGAATATAATCCAATAATCCTTAATATAACATTAAATTACAACCTTCTTTTCAAATTTAAAAGAAATATCATAAATATTATTTTTATATAGAATATGATAAAAAAAAATACCAGATTTTCATTTTTTGTTCCAAAAAATTTTTTTATCATTATTAAGAATAAAATATTTGAAGCTATTACTACTCAAAGAAATTGATAAAAAAAAATCAGGGAATCAGGGAGAAAATTGTCAAGCCCTACATACAAGATTTGTCTTGTTGGAGATGGTTCTGTCGGTAAAACGGCTCTCCGAGATAATTTCATGGATAAATCCTTTACAAGTGACTATATCAGGACTTTAGGCGTGGATGTTGTTTTCAAATCAATTATGATTAATAATTCTGAAATTTTATTCCAAATTTGGGATATCGCAGGGCAACCACTTTATGAATCCGTTCGAAAAGATTTCTATAAAGGAGCTATTGGTGCTCTCGCTGTTTATGATATCACTCGTTACGATACTTTAGTTAATTTACGGAATTGGACAGCAGAAATATGGGAAAACAATGGAAAGGGACCAATTCCAATTATAATACTAGGAAATAAGATTGATTTACTAAAAACATCAGTCGAAACTATTCCACAAGAACAAGGTTATTCATTAGCAAATGAACTTAATTCGTCGTCAAATGGTCATACTGCTGAAAGTTCATTTCTTGAAACATCAGCACTTACAGGTGAAAACGTTTACAAAGCTTTTGAACTTCTGGGGAAAATAATTCAATCATATATTGAGAAGAAGCTCATGGAAACCGAAGAAAATAGTAAAAGTGATACTGAATATATCAGACGCTTTTAAAAACTCAAAAAAAACAGAAAAAAGGTTTTAAGATACTATATCTCTTTTTAGAACTTGATAGCATCTCATTAGCTTTATTATTGGAAAATTCAATCAAAAATTGTTACTATGCCATTTGTCCCATCTACTTCCAATTTATTACCAGTTTTTATTTTTGACAAATCAATCTTATCAACACAGGGGATCTCACTGATAATCGCACCTACAGCAACTATTGCTTCACATTCCATATTGACAATAGCAACTGGAGACTTTGAAGGCTCAGCTTTAGCTAATTGATAAATTACGTAAGGACCAACAGTTGATCCTTTACCATTGGGGAAGACCAGAACTTTTCCAGTGATTGATGTTCCCTCTAACTCATGGTCTTTCTCTACAATAATACCTGTCTCAGGATCCACTCCACCATAAAATGAAATCGGTTGTGTAGTAACAAGGGCTTCACCTGTGGCATTGCCTTTACAGATTCGTCTTCCTTCGAGTCTCATTTTGTCGCCACCTCAATGCATTGTTCAATGCTTCTCAATTGAACAGCAAACTCGTTTCGTCCGCGGCCATAATAGCAACCTTTGGCGGAATCCGTCGCTAGACCTTGAAATCTTCCTTTTATAGGTGCAACAACACAACAAGTATCACA
>JAEOTI010000020.1 GCA_016839955.1 Candidatus Hodarchaeota archaeon
GGATCAGAAAGAAAGTTTAATGAGAATATGATAATTTCAATTGAACCCGGGTTGTACATAACCGGAAAATATGGCGTAAGACATGGTGTAAATTATGTAATTGGTCAATGGAGGGTTGAGAAGACAAATCATGCCCCACATGAATTACTTACAATTTAGAATATAAGTTCTAATGAGATTCAAGGTTCTATCTTATATGTCTAAATCATACTTTTTTTGATATAAACCTGATTTTAAAAAGAATAGCCGAAATTGCAATCAATTGTTAGGTGTTTTCATTTATGCCCAAACTTATTGAGTGTACATATTGCAAAAAAATTGCATTATATGAAGAAAAGAATGCAAAACTAAGAGAAAATGGTGAAATATTTCTCTGGAATTGTCGATATTGTCTCAGCCAAGTGACATACAAAGTAAAATCTGTTTTAAAAACTCCAAAAATTGAATCCGAAATAACTGAAGATATTGAGCCGGTGAAAGTCATAGAAGCACAAATTCATCCATTACCTGATTCGATCTCACCCTTAACCTCAAGTGAGCAATCTCCGACCACCTCCCCACCAAGCCTTGATCCCTTTCCTGTGAGTCCACCTTCTCGTCCTATGATTCCTCCTAAACAGGCTTCAACACAAGCTCATGAGGCAGCATCAATAGAAGTTGAACATTCTTTTTCTGAGATAGATGAAGAGATTATACCACATGAATTTTCTAGCCAGCCAGCAATATTAGAATCACCTGAAGAACATCCACGAGAACAATCGAGTCCTTATGAAAGACGGATCAGAAGCCTTCTAGATGAGATGGAGAAAGTTCGAGAACAAAATAAAAACCTGGAAAGGAAGATGTCTTTCCTAACACGAAGGAAATCCTTCATAGTAGGGTCAGGATTACTTGTGATAAGTTTTTTGAGCATAATTGTTGCCTATCTTACTAAAGATATACTTATAGAGGGATTTAGTATTTTGGCATTCTTCTTTGGAGTAAGCTTACTTTTGATATCTTCTGATAGGTATGTGAAAAGTGAAGTAGCCACTCTTGTTACTATATCTCCTCTCTTATCTCTTCATGCGATGCTCTACCAACTAGGTGGAATAGGACCAGCAGTATATCTCCCTCCAGTACAAGATGAAAAAATAGGTAAATTATTTGTGCCGTGGGAAAGCAATAAGAATGGTAATTTTCCGTCCTTTGAAGAGGTATCACAGAAGAAAGTTTTCATCCCAGATAAGGGCGCGTTACTCCTACCTGTTGGAAGTCAGCTTTTGTCTTTTATGGAAGAAGATTTGGATACAGGCTTCATACGTGGATCATTGAAAAATACCCTCGAAGCTATCACACGAACTTTAACTCTAAAAACTGGCCTTGCACAAAAAGCAGTATTCATTATTAGTGGGCCAAACCACATCGAGCTAACCATTATAGGATCAGCATACTCGCAAATATGTCAAGGTATTGATGAAGAAAGGGATCTATGCGGTCTTTTGGGATGTCCAATCTGCAGTATGATTGCTTCTTTGATAGCAAAAGCGACTGGAGAGCCTGTGGTAATGGATAAAAGTGGATATGATCCTGCCTCAGAAACTACTATAATTAATTTTCAGCTTCGAGGGTGGACGGAACCACATGTTCGAGTATCGTCATTGCAAGAGGCTTCAGAACTCAAGGAACAACCTCAAGAAGCAAAGATACAAGAAAATACTGCTCAAGAACTTGAAAATCTCCCAATTCTGGAAAATCCGAATATTTGGTTTGATACAAAAGTCGAACAAGGCTATTGTCCTATCTGTGAAGCTCCATTGGATCCTAAGACCGGAAATTGTACTAATTGTGGAATGAAATATTAATTTAAGTGAAAATATGCAATTTTTGATGAGAAGATCACAAAAATAATAATCCACACAAAATTCGTAATTTCGCTTTATGAAGTCCCTAATCTATTTTAGGAGACTATTAAAGCGATTGCCCTCAATAATAATAAATAAAATGTAAAAAAAAACTAATATTTTGAAGAGTTTTTTACAAAGCAAGAGGTTTTGTCATTTATAATTGTTTTATCGATTCAACGTGATTAATTCACGTCAACCAATCAGTTCAATCATTAGGTTTTGACATCAACATATTGAGGCTCAAGCATGCATTCCAACGATCTTCATAAAAACAATCAGCCATTAGTTTCAATAATCGTTTCTGTTAGGAATGAAGAACAAACTATAGAACGATGTATGCAATCATTGGTAGCTCAAACTTATAAAAGAACACAAATCATTGTGATTGATGATGAATCTGATGACAAGACACCTCAAATTGTTCAAAAATTCCCTGTAGAATATTATAGAATAAAGCATTTGAAGGGCATAGCGGCAGCTAGACCCCGTAAATTTGGTTTTGAAAAAGTAAATGGTACAATAATTTTCTTTCCAGAAGCAGATGCATACTATGATAGACAATTCATTGAAAGATGTATTTCACATTTTCAAAATGAGGATATTGGCGGAGTATTTGGATGTATGCGAATGTGGAGTCAAAATAATACAATTATGGCCCGAATTAGAAAACTTAACTATCGATTTTATGAAATGAATCCTAAAATAGTTAGAGAAAAAGCGGCTAAAGGCTTAATTGCTGCATGGTTTATACGAAAAGATATTCTTGACCAAATTGGAGGCATTGATGATTCAATGTACGGAGAAGATACAATTTGGACCAGGGATATGCTAGAATTGGGCTATAAATTAGAATATGAACCATCAGCTTTATGGTGGCATAATCTCCCGGATACGTTACGAAAAAGTGTACACCATCAATATAATATGGGGAAACTTTCCGCGAAAACAACCACCGCAAATGCCAAAGGACAGAGTAAGTTTACAAAATATATACGATTATATGCACCAAAAGTACTGTATTTCTTGGGTCTTCCTGTTATTCTGATCCTCAATATACTTGCATTTCATTTTTCATCAATTATTTTTCCATATATCATAATCATGACTGGCTTTTATCTTGTGATTCCCTATACAAGGAAGATGGTTCAACTCTATTCCATAAAAACTGATAAAATAGATATTCTCGCGATACTTGTATATCCACTGATTAGTTTGCTCTTAAACTATTCATTTGTTATCGGATTAATATGTGGGTTCATAAGAAAAAACTAACATGCATGAGTTAAGCCAAGAACATCTCATGCTGAGAATTTCAAGTGTTTTAAAAATGAGTGTATTTTTTTCCCATTCCAGCCATAAAATTAATAGAATTCCGGTTTGTTTCATCCGTTGATAGTGAAGTAATTCCAGAATTTTACTAAGTGCTTTTTAGAGTGGATTAGCTTTTATTGCGTTAGTAATCTCACAAATTTTGAATTGATTAATTAACTTCATTTATAGAAGGCTCAGGAAGCAAGTAAAAATGCAAAATGATAGTCCGACTGTCGTTATTGTAACTAGGAGTAGATGCCAGATATTGAAGCAATGTTTGTCAGCAATTAGA
>JAEOTI010000265.1 GCA_016839955.1 Candidatus Hodarchaeota archaeon
GATTAAAGCATATGCAACCTCAGGAACTAAACCAGAATGGGTAATGGAAGCACCAATAGAAGGTTCTCGTAAAGTAATGAGACGTGCTGGATTGTCAATAAACGAGATCGACCTATTTGAACATAATGAGGCCTTTGCGTCAGCTTCAGTAGCAGTTCAAAAATCTCTTGAAGTTCCCGAGGAGATATTCAATACTCGTGGTGGTGCTGTAGCGTTGGGTCACCCTATTGGCTGTAGTGGTGCAAGAGTCCTCACTACTCTGCTTTATGGACTCATCCATGATTCGAAGAAAATTGGATTAGCAACCCTTTGTCTTGGTGGGGGCAACTCTGTTTCAATGATTGTAGAACGTTGATATTGAAGTATCAAATATGTTAACCCACTAATTTCTCCCTTTTTATTCTTTACTTCTTTCTATGGACATTATTTCTTCCATCATGCAAGTAACAAGGGAGAAAGCGTTTTTTACTGACTTTAAAGAAATATTATCTAAAAAATCATCTTCTTTATGAGCTAAAGGGATATTTCCAGCCCCTTCAGTTGCAGTAATAGTTAACCCTCGTTGATTACGAGACAAAACAACAGTTAGATCTGATAAATAGGCTCCTCCAGACGGGGTTTCTACGATTTGTATTTTTAGTTGTTCGGCACATTTCTTCGCTATTTTTCTTAAATTGGGATCAGATTCATTTAATCGAAACCATCCTTCTTTTGAAACCATTGATAAGGTTCCACTTCCACATGTATCAATGTTTATGTATATCCTTGGTAAATTTTTATTATAACAACGATGAAGAAAATGTAACATTCCCCGAAGTCCACTCTCTTCGCTACCTGTGAAAAGAAAAATAATTCGAGTAGAACCTACATTTTTTGAAGAGAAATAATTCGCAGTTTCCAATAAAACAGCTGTACCAGTACCATTATCATTTGCTCCGACTCCAAATTTTCTCACATTCCGACTGACAAAGAGCATTAATGCAAGCAGACTGATAAAAACTAATGTTGGTATTAAAAAGAATCCTGGGTTTGTGTTTAAAGGAATTCCTATCATTTCTGTTATAAATATCAGCCCTAAGAGAAATGGTCCTGATACAAGAAAAATTACAAGTATTGTTGAGTTAATTCGCTCTAATTTCGGTGGAATAGATCCCTCTCCCTTCGAAACTCGTCCAGAGTCTATATGAGCAGAAACAATAATTTCTTGTTTTATATTGGAATTTGGTTCTAAAAAACCCAAAACATTCCTAGATTCTTTCTTGAAAAGACGAGAGATTAATGGCTTGTAGGACATCTCTCTATAAAGGAGAAAACAAACAATAAGTAGTAAACTTAAACTTAAGAGTGAGTTAAAAAAAACTATAATTCCTGCGAGAAAATAGCAACTGTATAATACTGCAAGTATCCAATCTATGTCAGCAGGGGATTTAAAGGAAGAAATCTTTGATTTTATTTTTTCAAATTGATTAATTTGTTGATAAACATAATTTGCTGCTTGTAATTCAGCAGGACTATGAGACGGACGAGGACCAATGGATTTTGTTAAGGCTTCGAGATGTAATTGAAGTCGTTCCTCTAGTGAATTGCCTTCCAAGCTCAGAATTCATTACCTTCCATGTAATGAGTCTATTTTCCTTCTTCAGATTCGAAAAGAGGGGCGTAGGCAAGAACATCAAATACATTTAATACTTGAAGTGCGTTAATACTATCTGGGAATCCTAAAAGGGTACCAAGAACTACAACAATTTCTTCTGTATCTTCAATAAAACCCCTTTTTTCAGCTGTTGTTATAGCCCCATAAATCATTTGATCAGTGGTCCTTGCTACAGGCATCTTGACACCAGCAACTCCCCAAACGACTTGTAATTCCCGAACTACATTTTGATATGGAGTAGCTGCGACTAAGTGCTGGGTTGGTCTATACTTTGAGATAATTCTGGGCGTGGATCCACTCCTTGTGACAGCAAGAATTGTTTTAGCTTTAACAATATTTGCAGCTTGGCACGCAGCATATGCAATTGCTTCAGTCTTATTTTGTTTTACTGAATCAGAAATCCAATAAGGATCTCTGCCTTTAACGGTTTTTTCGGCAATTGCAATAATATTATCCATATATTGAACGGTTTTCTCAGGATATTTTCCTGTTGCTGTTTCTCCTGAAAGCATTACAGCATCAGCACCATCTAGGATGGCATTCGCTACATCACTCGCTTCAGCTCGAGTTGGTCGAGGATTAAAGGTCATACTCTCTAACATTTCAGTAGCTACAACTGAAATAACTCCAGCTTTGTTCGCTCTTCCGATAAGATCTTTTTGAATTAATGGAACTTCTTCTGGAGAAATCTCTATACCTAAATCTCCCCGAGCAATCATAACTCCGTCAGTAACGGAGAGAATTTCATCGTAATTCTTCAAAGCATCTTCATGTTCGATTTTGCTAATTATTGGAATTCGTTTAGCACCTAAGTCTATTGTTGAAAAACCTTTAATTTCGATCTTCTGACTCGACTGGGTTGCGCTTACTTCCCGTATTCTAGCTATATCTTCTTGTCGTCTAACAAAAGACGCAGCAAAGTAATCTACTCCAAGTTTCGTGCAAAACGCTATATCTTTTAGGTCTTTATCAGTAGGAGCATAAAGTGAAATTGAAACTCCTGGACAATTTACACCTTTACGACTGCTAATTTTCCCACCCTCGAGTACTTTGCAGGTAATCTCTTGCTCATCACTCTTAACAACTTCTAATTTGATTAAACCGTCATAAATAAAGATTTGATTTCCTTTTGTCACTTCGGAAGGAAGTTTCGGATAATTAAGACCAATCTTTTTACTATCGCCTTCAATATCGTAATCTGCTGTTAAAATAAGAATTTGTCTGTTTTTTAAAACCGTGCCTTCTATTACTTCTCCTATACGAATCTTAGGACCTGATAGATCAGCAAGTATAGCAACTTCTTCATCAACACTACGTATTAAATCATATGTGCTCGCATGTAAATCATGAGTCCCATGACTAAAGTTTAACCTGCAAACGTCAACACCAGCTTTGAGAATCTTCTTAAAAATTGGTTTTTTATTGGTTGCGGGACCAATAGTTGCAATAATCTTAGATTTAGTAAACTTTGGGAAATTTGGCACGCTCCTCTTAACAAACTGAGTATAATAGTTAAAGAGATGTAAGTTTCAAATTATTATCTATTGAAATAATAACCATATCAAAATAATATTCAAAGATCCCAATGAAGACTTTCATCCTTCGAAACTAATCATCTGCTTTGCATTTTCGATATATTCTATCATTCTTGACTGTTCTATTCGAGTTTGTAAAGGGGCATTGGTTTGTATTAATTCCATCCATATAGTATACTGTTCTTCAATATTTTTCTTCTCTTTCTCTACTATTTCCTGAATAGAATTCAATCCTTTTTCTTCCGAACTAAGCAAAGCTTGATCTAAACACTTGACTGCTTCCATAAGATTACCTTCAATCATTGCCAATTTTGCTTGGAGAATCATAACATTGATGATTAATGAGAAAGA
>JAEOTI010000266.1 GCA_016839955.1 Candidatus Hodarchaeota archaeon
CCTAATTGTTATTGTCTTTTTACCTTCAATAATCATCTATTTTGACAATGCTAACCATTTTATAATTCCTAAACTTCAGGTAGGTGAAGAGGGAATACCTTCGGAACCTTCAGACTATTACGAAAGAGTCTTTGTTCTTACTAGATTAGAAACTGGAAAGGGAGTGAAAAAAAAGTATTATCAAGTAAGATATAGGGAATACAACATAACAGTTCCAAATTTACATGATTTTCGTAAGTTTCTACATGCAGACTCGATATATGTAGCAAATCCTAACAACACCAGTAGAGCATTGGACGATGGAAATCCATCTAATATGCCTTTGTGGAGCGATATAGGCAACTTGTGGATAAATATTCAGGAAAATGTTACTTTAACCCCTGAATTTGATGAAGAGGTTTTGGGTGGAATTTTCTTTGGATTAGCAAATGTTTCAGGGAGTACGATCAACTTCAATATGACATATTTTAAACAAGTCTCTGATATGGATGTAACCATAGAAAAAGAGGAAATCTTAGGAGAATACGTGAATGGTACTCGACAAGAATCGTACTACTTTTACATTACAAACAATGAAGACACAGATTTATGGATTCCCTACTTTGAGTTAATTACTCTTTATCAAAATATAGATTCAGATTCTGTTGAAATATACAAGGATGATGTTCTAGTTCCTTATGCACTCAGTGGAAGGAGTCTCCGTCCTGACATGTATATTCATGCTCATACACAAGGAAATCTAACTATTACGTTAACAACTCTTCCTTAACTAAAATGAGTAATAAAAAATAAAAATAATGGGTTTAACCCGCCTCTTCGTCTTGTTCATCACTGATAGCATCGTAATTCTCATCAAGTAACAGAAGCTTACCACAGTAAAGACAGAACTCATCTTCAGGGTTTACTTCAGACCCACATTGAGGGCAGTAAATCTTTTCTTTATTCTTCTGTTTCTTCTCCCTTTCCTTTAGATATTTTCTGAATTTCTTGTCTATCTCCTTTACAGCTTCAGCGGTTAAAGTTCCATCTTTATCTCGATATTCTCATGAGGTATATAAATTCGGTTAACTACTTAAGACAATACTAATGGAAGAAATAGTCTACACAAACAATCGTACCATTATTTCAAATCTTTAATGGGATTCTTTTCGTAATATGTTCAGGATAAAGTAAATAGAGTTATTATTTTGACTTTATTGAGCGTATGCATTATGACTTCTTTTTGGCAGATGACACCTCTATATCCAAAAGAGTTATTATTTAAGGTCAGGACATTCAAGTCAGGGAAAGATTTTTTGACTTTAGCCATTGCTGTGTGTTTGAAAGATGGAGCAATATTAATTGCAGACAGCTTACAAATCACACCATTTTCAGATATCAAGACCAAAAGAATTGTCAATAAGATTACTTCAGTTACCGAAACTGTTGGATGTATTGAGTTCGGTGTATCACAAATAACAAAAGAAGTTTTGAAACAGATTGATACCAAAAAAATAAACGCTTCGTTACCTTCCGAAATTTTATCTGAAATAGAAAGAGCTGTATTTATGGGATGGTCTAAGTGGCTCCCAAATTTTTCACCCGATGTTGTTAATAGTATATCTTTTAAGGCTGGTCTATTAGTAGCAGGATTTTCACCAATAACTAGTACTAGTGGTTTCATAGGTGGAGTTTTATTTTCCATCGAAGGTTTTGATAAACCGACACTTGTGACTATACCAAATCAATGTATTGTATTAGGTGGAGAAGAAGATAATTCTAATAAAATTTTTATTGAATTCGCTAAGGAAGAACTTGAATCTCAACAAAGAAACTTTGGACAATTAGGTAATATTGGAATTAGAAACAGCACTGTAAAGGCTTACTTAGAAGCAGGGAGAAGAACAATAAGAGATTTAGAAGAAAAAAATGAAACAATAGGCGGAGCTATGCGTTATTTAATTATTAGAAGGGGATTTCAGCCAGAAGAAGGAACTGTATAGATTATCCTCTTTTTCTTACCACTAGACGTATGACAGTACCTTTGTAATTATAAAGAAATTATGAAAAAAATTAACTGGTGATGTTTAATCACCAATTTGAGATACTACTTTTCAGCTAAGTTTTCTTCTTCTTTTTCAGAGCCTCAAAGGCTGCATTTTCATAGGGGTCTTCAAATGCTTGGTTTTTCAGCTTAGCTCCTTCAGTAAAGAAGTGGTCATAGCCTCTGCCCATCTTTCTGCCACTGTATGTGTGCATATCAAGTGCGTAATCAGGAATCTCCAGTTTTCTTTCATCATTGTAAACTACAGCAAGCAGATTATCTACCATTCTGCTTTTTGGAGACCTAGCTAAGCATAGAACTGCATGAACCAAGAATAGTCTAGAGTTCTTTTTGTCAGCATAATATTGCTTTTCCAGTACATCAACAATCAGTGAAGCAAGTGGATCAGCTAACCCAACATCTTCAGACGCAATGACTCTTAATCTATTCCATAATGCCTTAGGTAATGGTTTAAGTTTTGACCTCTCAAGCTCTAATGCCCAGTAGACAGCTTCATATTCTTTGCCTCTTCTAATCTCCTTTTGCAAGGCAGCGAGCACTTCAAACATATCATAGCCTTTTGCTGTTATTGGACCATCATGTTCTTTTAGTCCTTTTACCATTTTAGCACCTCCTAACAATTTTTCAAAAAAATCGCAATTTTTTAGGCAGCACCATCGCACGTAATAGATGATGTTTCCACACTACTGCGGGATTTTCGGGATTTTTCACTTAAATCGATCATTCCAGATAAATTATTAACAGAATTTTTGAGTTTTCCATTTAGTCTATTGACGAA
>JAEOTI010000267.1 GCA_016839955.1 Candidatus Hodarchaeota archaeon
GAGAAAATAAAAGTTACCATGCTAGAAAATGGTACAGAATATTATGTAGGAACGAGCTGGACAATAGACGCACCTTATCGGGAAACACATGCAGAGGTGAAGAAATATAGAGAGGAAGGAGTTCTAACTGTAGAAATGGAAGCAGCTTCACTTTTTGCGGTTGCAGAATGTCGCAATGTTGATACTGGTGTAATTTTGACAATTAGTGATTATTTGGGAGATGGAAAATGGGAATTGTACTTCCATGCCACTGATGAGCATTTAAAAACTCTATTCCACATAGCCAAGGATATTCTAGCTTAGATATAATATAAAAATTGAGTAAGTCTAATAGAGCGGCTTTAGAGATGAAACTTACTAATGTTCAGACGTAAAAGAAAAGAGATTCAAGAAAAAATCCTCATTGGATAACTTCTTCTACATTTTAACAACAATAACAATATCTACAATGATTTATACAAGTTTAAACATTAATATATCATTTCACTTGTCAATTTAAATTTCGTTAAGAAAGAAGTTGAAAACACATCATTTCTGAAAAAATTTGAGGACCAAAGAATGTTTGGAGAGAGCAGGTTAAAATGAGTCCTGTCTGTCGGGAATGCCATAATTACGTCCTGAGTTTTCCTTGTTCTCATTGTAAAAGTACAGAATCATTAGATGATCGATCAGCACAGGATTTTAAGCCAATTGTTCCACAGGAAGTTCAAGGGAAGTTTGATGAGCCTCCACCTCCAGCTTCAAATTCGCATTCAAAATCGACCTTTGATTCAGTTAAAAAAACATCAGGTGAACCTTTGAAATCTGATACAAGGCAAAGTAGTAAACCATTGGAAGTAGCAGCAGCTATTACTATTGAGGAGCAACCTGAGGGGATTGAGACCTCAATCGAACGTTTAGAGGACAATATTCCGGGGAATGAACCTACAGGAGTATCAGTAGATAGTACTATTGCGGATCGACTTGAGAAAGTTGAGACCTCAATCGAACAATTAGAGAGTGATATGAAGGCAGTTCTTTCATTCCTGAATTTAAGTTTGCGACGGAAGTGAACAACTTCTCAAATCATTGAGGGGCTTCCGTGACGAAACTTTCAATCAATTATTATATCAATTTCTTCTTCTAAATGCAAAGACTACTATTAATCCACTAAATATCATAATGGTAGTAAAACCTGAAATTGCATCACTAGGTTTGTCACTTGTAGTTGATTTACTAGATGTACTTGTTTCACTTGACGATTCTTGTGTTGGATTCACAGTCACAATGACTGTATCACTATTAGAATTCCCAGATTCATCAAAGACAACTAGTGTATAGTTATATATTCCTGGACTTAATCCATCTATATCATAAATAATATTTCCATCAGTCCAATCATCCGATTTTTCGAGAGAACCATTCAAATACAGAGAATAGTTTGCAGGATGATCGTCACTAGGAATCCAAGTAATGCTATTACCAGTTTCCCCTTCAGTATAAGATATATCAGTTGGATGATTAATTGTTGGTGATGTTGTGTCGATTCCACCTACTGGGACGACAATAACTAACACATCATCGCTAGCAGTGTTCCCTTTACTATCACAAACTATCAATGTATAATTGTGCCAACCAACACTGAGACTATCGACATAGAGGATGATAGAGGAACCATTCCAATCATCTGATGAATCGAAACTCCCATTGTAATAGACCGTAAAATTCTCTGGAAGTGAAGCTGTGGGGTGCCAGGTGATGTTGTGTCCCGTGGTACCCTCTGTATAAGTTACATCATCCGGATGATCGATCATAGGTGGATTCACAATTATAACAACGTTGAATGTATAGTGAACTAGTGTACTTAGGCATCCTGCTTTGTCTTTAGCCACAATGTGGAAATAATATGTCCCATTAGCAAGATTAGTATAAATTATTGATGTATTAATAACCCAAGCTCCACTCATTGAGGGATTTGTGTTGATATTCTGATCCAAGGCAATATAAAATCCATCAATACCAGATATATCGTCTGGAACTGTCCAATTGAGTGTAACATTCGCCAGATCATATCCTTTTGTCTGATCAGGATGAGTGGAACTGGAAATGGTGGGGGGAAAAACAGTTACATCATGATGTATAGTTAGTAGTGGATCACCTGTTAAAATAATCCCATAGGAGTTATATGTATCAACAACACCTCTAGGAGAGGTACAGAACCAATCAAGAAATGAATAGCCTAATGTGTAATTGTTATTTAGATCCTTATAGAAATCTTCAGTCCAAAGCATACCACCTGTTTTCGTAGAGCCTACAACAGCTAAACTATAATTCCCAAATAAGTATTGAGTTCCTAAATTGTTTGAATCGTTGTAGTTTGCAGCATAACAAGCGTATAGATTATAAAAAAGGGCATTCGGGTCAATAGATCTAATTTCTGAATAATTTGTATATTCAGTAACTGGAGGGAGTGGAAAAGGTTGTTCATTATCCCAATAGTGATGTGTAGAATTAGAATGCACTAATACCCATACCCATTCGTAATCTTTCTGAATTTCACCTTCGTAATGAAAATCATGTGTTGGAACAAGGATGTCATGTGTCCCATTAAACATAGTAGTATTGGTATAGGCGTACTGTATATCAGTTTTCCACTCATTACCGCTACTTGCCCATGTATCATCTATGTAGAGGAGTGCATTGTGTGGTCTTGTCAATGAACCATTCTTGTAACGATGATTTCGGTCAAAATATTTGACGTACAAATCTGTCTGGTTTTGCCCAATGAGCGGTGTAGGGTTGATTCTAGCAACCCAAATCTCAGGACTAATATGACCTGTATGATCAGTATATGCCTTATGAGTTGAATTGTAACTCCAGGTACCATTAAGATCCATAAGAAAAAGATCACATGGAAAATAGTCATTATAATTAAAACCAGCAGAAGCGTTTGCAGGTAAGTAATAAGTGGCATGAGGTAGATCCCCCACTAATACTGCCCCGAGTAATCCATTTGAATAACCATTTTCAAGTGTACTTCGAAGTTCTGTAACATTGGATGATGACCAACTAATTAAAGTGACATTATATCCCATTATCTCAGCGTCTTCAATATACTGGTTTAAAGAATCATTAATGGAGTTAAAAATGGTGAAATTTACAATTACATAGATATTACCAATTTTTCCTGAATTGTTTGATGTTGATAATACATTTATTGAATGCTGATTATAAGATAATAAATCAGGAGAGGATTGGGAGTCTATTGTGCTAAATCCTAAACTATTAACATTATAGGTAAGAAAAAATAAAGCAAAAACAGTCAAAAGAGGAAGACACTTGATAGTTTGAGATTTTTTCAATAAATTTCACCATAAATAAAATAATTAGTTACAGTAAATATTATTTATCTAAATAGAATGGATCTGCAGCGCCAATATTTTATAAGCTTAATGAAATAATTATCCTAAGTTTTTTGTTTTGTATCCTAAAATAAAGTCAGCAGATTTTTGATTAATGAAAAATGAATTATTTCTGGGATACAGGATAAAAAAGTGTGAAAATAAATAAAAAGAAAAAAAGGGAATAAAGGAGCTCAGCTCCTTTTGTTAATTCTCCGAAAACAGCGAATAACCCCTAAACCAGTTAGTACAATTAAGATAGGATAAGCAAATCCGGGAATCTTATCAGAATTCGAGTCTTTCTTTGTTAATAACTCTCGCCATTTATCCATGTTATAACCTGCTTTTTCCATAAGTGCCCATGCTTTTTCTAGATTGTAGTCAATGTGTCCTTGGAATTTTAAATTATTCACATTTTCTGATTCATTTAATCCTAAACTGTTCCATTCAGTCTCATTAGGATAGTAAGGATTTTCAAAAGCTAATCCCATGATTTCATTTAGAATTCCTTGATCTTTAAGAACCTCTTCTTGTCGAGGCACAGTATGAGAGATAGCTAACCGTACAAACACGTTTTGCAAATGAGTGTTCCTAGTAGTGTATATCATTGATTGAACAGAAGTTTCATTGGCTTGAACGATACCCGTACCAGGATGAAATTTCCATACTATATAGTCTAAGGCTTGTATGACTAGCTCACGACGTGTATCATTATCTGGTTCAGCTTGGATTTTCTCTAATAATGTATCTAATTCAGAGCTATTGAGTCCAGATAACGATGTAGACGAATGATAAGTTTGTACAAGGTTATTTGTCGTCAGTCCATCATCATTTGAATCAATAAATGCAATATCAATATCTTTTCCACCAGGAAGTTCGAAAACTGTGTAATTTAACCCTAAATCCCACCCAACAAGAACAAGATCAGCGCCAATACCGATCTTCCAAAGTTCTGATTTAACTACTTGAGAAATTTGAACTCTGTCAGGATCATTTGTAGGTGCAACTAGAGTTACATGGAAATGTGGCGTTGGTTGTTCTTCTGAGTTAGCCTGTAAAATCCCAGTGTTCTTACTCATCTCAAGTGAGCTAGTTAACAGAAAACCTCCTCCTGAAATAACTAAAACTACGAAGATAGCAGAGATTATTATTCCTGCTTTTTCAGACATTAGCACTCCTATTGATGGTATTCTCTTTGGAGGCTTTTTGTGGCAATACGGTGAAATCTCTTTCATATCTGTTCTTACAGATCTCGATGTTTGTATCATTTTGTTTTGAATCATTGGACCAACCCCTCTAACTTCTTGAAAAGAAGTTCAACTAGGTCTGTAGGACGCAATTGTTTGTTTGGAATGATAATTCCCCGTTCTTTGAATTCTAAATGAATTCCTTGGCGACAAGTCCCAAACTCTTCACAACCAGCACATTCACCCTCATGTCCATACCAAACTTGGACTCCATTGATTGGAGAATAAGTGATATAGGTTTTAACTTTGAACACAATGCTGTTACCTCTAGCAAAGCCGAACTCTGGACTGATTAGATCTAGTTGGATTTTATTCATCCGCGCTGCGTTTTCTAATAGTTTTTGAATTCGAGAATCTGCATTAGAGAGTGTTTTACTGACTGCTGCAGGCGTAATATCGAGCTCTTTAGCGATATCTTTACCTTTAACATCTTTTTCATGCGTCAGTTGGTGTCTTCGGAGACTCCATAGCTCAATCTGACCTTTTGAAGGATATTTTAATGAGAAAGGAGTTAATGAAGTCATTATTTTCACCCCGAATATTAACCAATTTAAGTTAATCTTATTGATTTATAAAGTTTGCCAAAATATATAAATCTATGCAATTAGGTAAAGAAGAATAATTAGAAGGTAATATTGCAGAAAACGAAACAATTTGGAGATTAAAGTGTGAAAAACTTTACTTAATAGTGGTTAAAGTTAAAACTATCCGTGTATTTACTAATCTGTTATCTTAGCTCGTTCGAGGGGTTGGTTGACTAAGAAATCTTGTGACACTTTCCATGAACGGTTCTCGAAATCCCAGACTTCTGGCCAAAAATAATATAAGTACGATTGAGTGTAATCGAGTGAATGAATTTCAATTTCATCGCAAATATTCCATAGAAATTCAGTTAAGTTAGAAAAATGGAGAGGACTAAGTTGAGTAAACCATGTAAACTCCTCAGGATCTCGAACCTTGAAATTTGAATTGAATGGGAAATTATGTGAAGAAATTAGATTGAAAAGTTTTGCTACATTATTCCTAGATGTTTTGCAGACGAATAAAGCGGTATTGTATATATCAAAAACTTTCCAGTCTAAATGAACACGATAAGATGATGTTAAATTTTCTTTAACAAATTCAAAGCGTCGACTGAATTTTTGAGGTGATATATCTTCTGTTTCAGGATGATTGACCAATTTTTGTAATCTTTCTATCATATATACTTGCTTACGACGGGCGTTTTCCGTAAGCAGGGCTAGGATTCCAATATCAATAGGTTGAAGTCGTTTCAGAAGGGATTCAGAATTTTTTGATGAATATGGTATAGTTTCTTTTGTGTTTTCAAAATCTAATTTCCATTGTTTCCAGTCAAATTCCCAAGTTAGAGATTCAGGTAACCAGTTGGCAAGTCTGGGGTAAGAATAAGTTCCGGGACCGACACCCCGAAGGATAGAAAAATCATTGAGATAATTATTATCTTTTAAAGTGTTCAAAAGATCAAACAAGTGTGGTTTTGCTGAGAGTGGTTCTCGTACTTGAATAAAAAGCCCCATTTTTGGACTATATTTTCGAATCCTATAAAGAGCATAAGGATATTCAGAGAAGACTTTCTCAAACTTATGGACGTTAGCAAGTTCCTTAATTTCAACGATTATATCAACAAGCTCTAATCCGAGTGGTTCCAATTTTAAATCCGCAGAAACAACAGTTCCTTCGCCTACAGGAGTAGTTGGGTCAATTTTATGAATAATAGACTCTAATCGACTTTTTACTGTCGGAGCAGAGATATCTAGTACCTCTGCAAGGGCTTTATAAGTTCCCAGAGGGTTTTCTTGTAAAGCTAAAAGCATCCGACAATCATCAATTGTCAATTGCTTCAATTCAGATGATAACCTCCGGTTACTTAGCTTTAATAGAAAAAAATGAAATTATACCAAAACTACTTTTTTTTATTTAAAGAAGTTTATACTATTGAAGCTGCCCATGAAGTAGGGCTTGCACCACGCTTACCTGGTGGATCAAACTCATAGGTGCAGACATCTCCTTTTGGAATGCCACCACCATACAGAACGCCTATAGCATTAACGGTGTACCACCCGGGCTCTTCAGCAGTCTGATGGGCATCAACTCGTACGGTATAATGAGCACGATGTGTCCAGACTGTTACAATTGCGGCATGAATCTTCCCAGAAGGTAAAACAATCTCTATATAAATCTCAGTCTTAAATCCAGAAGTTTTTGCAACATCCAAGTAGATGACCACGTCATCTTCGATTTCATCATCTAATGCAGTATAGTATGCATTAATAACATTGACATCAAGAGTCTTTGGAGTCTTTGTATTAACAGCTGCGATAGCTTGGGGAACTAAGGCACCCATTGTGACTAAAACTAAGAAAATTAGTAATTTATATCGCATAAAAATAACTCCAGAGTATATCGTATACTAAATTTAATATGAAAAAACATACAAATTTTTTAAGGATTTTCTCATGTTTTTATCAGGATGAATAGATAAAACATTCTTGTTCGTGTTAATAACAATCTGAATTCTTTAGATCCAGAAAATTGTGAACCGTTCCAGCTCAAGAAGATGAAGTCTTGTCTAAAGACTATATGACAGTACTTAGACTCATAATTTACCATATTCAATATTAAAAATGACTAATTTTTCTTTTTTTCCTACAAGATTATCTGATCAAAGAAATTTCGTCATATGATGCCATTTTTGCACTGGGGGTCCGGATATTATTTCTATGGTCTTTATAAGGTTTAAACGATGGTCTGGTACATTACAAATTGCATGTGTTGGACTTGTATGAGCTACTTGATGATATAAACCCATAAAGATTTGAGGGAGGAACGTTATTGCTCGATCAGACAAATAACTAACAGAAAAACGAGCAGCAGTATCAACTTTTGTTTTTGATACATAAACAAATCCTTCAACTTGGTTATTAATCTCCACAACGTTTGACTTCACAATATCTCCAGAAGATTTTAGTATGAAGGTTTTAAGTCCCCCAATGTCAAAATCTTCTCGATGATTTGGATTAACAGCTCTCCAAATTTTTGGAAACGATTGTTCAGCAATCGATTCTATAGACTTGAAATCCGCTTTCTGGGTTTTTCGTAAAGAGAATAGATCGTTAACAGGATCTTGCTTTTTTATAGGGAAGGAAATTTTATGTCTATTCAGTTGGAGGTCTTTTCGAAAGCCTAGCGACTTATAAAGAGCTTTTGCTGAAGTATTTTTTTCTAAAACTTGCAGACTAATAGAATAGAGTTTTTCGTTACATATTTTTTCCTCTACATACTCCATTAGCCCTCGTCCAATTCCTTGTCGCCTGAATTTCGGGTGAACAACAATGGCTCCGACAACAGGATGATTTAATCCAATTAAATTTACAATTCCGGATATTTTTCCTTCTTTCTCAGCAACATACATTTCTGTTCTTTGACGTAGGATTTTTGTGATTATTTTGAAAGGGATACTTCGAATACGAAACAACCAAGTAAATCGTTCTTGCATGCCATCACGATTATATCCCGCTAAAGCTAATTCTTCTGAAAATCCCTCTTCGAAAAGGTTTAAAGTAGCCTTGATGTCTCTACTCTCTATTGGTCGTATTTCCAATAATTTCACCACTCAGGAAGACATTTTGGTAGAGATTGGTTACATTTAACTAATTTTACAGGAGTCTCTAGGTTCTTTGAAATTTCTAATTCAGGTTCTTTGTAAGCTATCCCTTAAGTATCAACCATGTGAGTGAGTTGACTTAGTATAAAGGTGAATTTTAATGATTCAAAAAAGATTTTTGATGATGATACCCTTACTTTTAGGTCTTTTTCTAACACCTTCCACATTTCAAACCACTGCAGCGAGTACAGAGACATCAGCTGACGGCTGGCAAACGTTGGGCACTTCTGGCATTGAATACCGGCACGGTTTAACGAAAACCCAAATTTCTGAGAGTGTTTCCTATCAGGAGTCATTCTCAGAAGTTGAGACTGAAACACAAACTGCAGAAGTCAACATGACAATTCCTATCTTTCAGGAATATCAAATCTTTGATTTCTATTGGTACCGATTTATCAACGCAAGCAAGGCTAATCCTACTTTTGGTGAAGGCTTAGGGAACTGGACAAAAGATCCAGGTTGGGGCTATAATGGTACTGTAGGTAGCAATAATGATACCTATAACAGATGGCAACATCATGCATGGCGGATATATGGTATTATCGAACATGACTGGAATTACGGGCAACAGCTCTTTGCAGGTCTCGCAGGACCTGGATTGTTTAATATATCTGGAACTAGTTGGTGGACATCCTATGCTGCGGTATCAGAACAAGAAAACGTCAGTGTTCCTGTTATTGATTGGTTAGGCAATTATTATGGGGATTTGAATGTCTCTTGGTATTATATTGAATATTTTTGGATTAACGGATCAGATCATGAGGTAATTTTTGAAGAAATCTTAATTCCTTCATTTATTCTTATAGAAGCTGTATACGATTGGGTCCCTGTCACCATTACACAGGAAGTCACATTTACAACTTCAATTACCGGTTCCTATAACCTTTCAGCTTCCTACGATGAGACTATATGGGGCGAAGATGTTGAAATTCGGATCCCCGACCATTATTACCTTGGTTACAGAGCAATTGTAAATGCTTCCGGGACTTACACTGCCTCAAGTGGGTATGCTATCAATGGAAAAATCGATATCAATAATTCCATAGACATCACTTTGCATAATGATTCGACGAAGATGGATGAATCTATACGTCCCTGGTGGTTACGTTCCTACAATATGTCTCAACAGGGTGCGTGGTCATTTGCATACACAGAGACGAGTGATTTCTTTGCCGTAACAGCATTACAAGGAATCCTTCA
>JAEOTI010000268.1 GCA_016839955.1 Candidatus Hodarchaeota archaeon
AAACACTAAATAACATGAAATTACGGACCTGATTGTAAAACTTATTAAACATCTGAATATGAAATAACATAAGTGGTTTCTTTTTTTTGAGGGTCTGATTTGGAAGAAGTTCAGATTGTTTTTGTTGGCCTAGCAGGATCAGGAAAAACCACTCTTCTAAACCGACTAGTTTTGGGTGAATTTCGGGCGGTTCCCCCAACCATGGGCTTTTCAGCAGATGTTTTTGATTATGCAGATAGTATTTTAATTCGAGCAATAGATCTTGGTGGACAAGATCCATTTATCCATACCTTTTGGAAGCAGTTTATCCCAACCGCCGATGTAATAGTTTTTCTGGTTGATGCATCAGACCACAAGTTGTTTAATAAAGTAAAAGACACTTTACGTACTGTATTTTCATGGATCAAAACTAAAAATCCAATATTTATGGTTTTAGCCAATAAACAAGACTTACCCACAGCACTTGGTTTCGAAGATATTATTTATGTAATGGAGCTTCTTGAACTAGCTCAACTACCAATTTCTGCATTACAATTCTTTAGCTGTTCGGCTAAGGATGGTCAAGGAGTCAATACTGCTTTTGATTGGTTAGTTTCACGGTTGTCAGGGAGAGATGAAATACCAAGTGCAAATGTCTATCAGACTTATCTTTATGATTATTCTGGAAATCCAATTTGTTCCAGTAATATTAGATCTTTTGCTAGCGAAATTAATGGAATAGAAACTGGAGCAAATCCTGAACTAGCTACAGCATTTTATAGTGCCTTATCGTTATTTGTTGAGGAAATTATTAGTAAGATTGACAAACCTCACAGTTCAAAAATAAATGATATGATATTAACTAATCCTTATCCTTATTCTCCCGATCTGAAATTTAATCATTTCAAAGATGACGAGAGTAAAACTTTATGTGTAGTTATTTCTGAAGACAATGATTCTTCAACAGCTAATAGAGCCGTTGCTGAGTCAGCTTTTGCAATAACACGATCTTTTCTAAAATATCACCCTGATAGATTGATGCCAGAAGAATTACTGACACAACACATTTTACCGTTTGTAAAAAACCCTCCTGAAAAGCTCAAAGATATTGAAAAACCAGAAATTAGTTTATCTATAGAAAGTATCTCTGGAGAAGATCAGGTAGAATACAAAACGTTTGATTCTTATCAATCATTATGGAACCAATCATATGCACCAACATTCTTTACAAAACTTGCCGTAATGGAAAGAGTGATGGAATTCGAAAAAAATTCTACTTGAAAATCTAGTTTGTTGATTATTTAATTAAATAAAATGAATTCCTAACTTTTTAATCCTCAATGCACATGATCTTCACAAGTCCCATTTTCATTGGAGGGATTGATTTGAAGGTCACTGAGGAGATAAAAAAGGGTTTTTGGATTAAATCAAAAACATTTCGTAAAAATTCAGTTCGAAAGGAAGTTCCAGACAATACTATAATTGTAACATCTTCGAAAAAAGAGCTAGAGGATGGAAGAGAAGTTTTTGAAAAATCGTTCTATGTTGCTAAAGAAGAGGGACCTGAGAAAATCGGAAAAAAAGATGCGTCTGTTTTTTTAGCGACCCAAATGCTAGAATTTATGCTTGAAAATCAACAATGGACACCTAATACAGAAATCAAAAACATTCAAAAGAATGGTAAGGTAAAATTAAGTTTTAAACCAGATCAATTTATAGAATTTAATCTTATTTTTGATGCTACCGTTAATGAGCAAAGTACTGAAGATTTTTTAAAATCCTTGGCTGAGGCCCCTAAAATAAAACAGATTTGGCGAGTAGAATATGCAAAATCTTCTCGATCTACTTGTCGAGGGTGTGAGTGGAGTATTGAGAAGGGTTCTATTAGAGTGGGAGAACCTTCGATGTATCGAGATCATCTTACCTATAAATGGTATCACATCGACTGTGCTCAGGAAAAAGGATTTCGGTTAGACCCAGTAGAAGGATTAGAAGATTTAACACAAGAGGAAAGGATAAAATTACTAAAAGTTGGATTAATCTAGAAAACCAGAATTTTCTTAATTAGGTACAACTTCATTGGGTAGTTCTAACGCAAATTTACATTCCTTGTCTCCTTTAAGGATTGATTCTAAGAGTTTAACCTTAACTGGTTGATCTAGCACTACTTCCCAGAATGCTTTGTAATATCCAGCACTACAATTACAGAAAACAGAATCGGGTGGAGAAATATCTTTATCTTTCAATGCTTCTCTAACCCAAGGACAGTGGCAATAATAGTATTTTCTTTTCTCTTCGTCTGTTTCAGCAAGATATTGCTTTGTCATATAAGGAATTTTCTTCAATATGAGTTGATTACCTTCTCGAACGCCAGTTTCAATAGAAGGGTTATTTTTAACGTATTCAATCACAGAGTCGTCAATTTCTTGAGTAAAATAAAGAGTTCCTTCCCTTTGATGTGCTTCTAATTCTTGAATTTTTTCTTTTTGTTTAATCTTTAGAAATTCATCAATATTCTTCGATTGAAGGTATTTTTCTCTGGATGGTTTGTAATATTCAATATATTTGTCCCTTAATCCTTCTGCAAGAAATTCTTCACATTTCTTTTCATCAACAAGAGATAAAAATCGTTCAATTAGTTCTTTAGTAATCGTAGGTTTCATTTTAGGGTGTAAACCTAAATGTGAATCATCAAGATCCCTAAAAACCTTAGCATGAATATCTTCTCCAAATTCCTCTTTCAATCGTTTTGAAAAGTTCTCTATTACTTCCGCACCATCGATAAGCTCCATCGCTGCAATAATAAGTTCGTTATTGCTAATACAATATCCATATCTAAGGAGACTAATATAATTATCATAGGAGTTCTTATTATTTTCAATTAAATATGCTGAGAAACTATGAAGGTCTTCATAATCAATATTCTCAAGTGTTTTGTTCTGTTGACTAAGAAAATCTGAAAATTCCTCAAGAATGCTCAGAGAAGCTTCAATTTTATTTGTATCAATTTTCCTTTCTTCTAGAAAATTCTTATATTTCTCCAAAGACATGAAATCACCAATAAAAACCATAATCTTGGGCTAATCCCTCGACTATCCATGATTTTAATTGACTAATCATCAATGCAATGCATAACTATTAGATAAAGCGAAACTTTATAAACATTATAACATAGTAACAAACGATCATTATGTCTCAAAGATATAGTGTAGATGATAGGAGAGTAAGTAATCATCTTGGTAATTCTCCTTCTAGAACAGGATCTTATTCAAAATTTTTAACAAAAACTCCCCACAAATCAATTCACTACACTGAAGAAAGAAAATCTCTTCTGAGGACGTTATTTGGAGGATTATTCAAACTTTGGTTAATTTATTGGATTTTTCATCTTATTCTAATTGGAGCAGCAGTATGGCTAATTCTCTTTCTTACAAACCCAATTCTAATTGGAGGAATAACAATAGCAATTTTGGGAATATTTTTCAAGACCAAAAATAATTCTAAAGTACAACCAGTAGAAACGACTCCAATTGAAGAGAATTCCAATAGAACTCAATTACAAACTAGTACTCATAACAGTAATGTTCGGATTATTAGGTCTAGTAATTATCCACAGTTACCGTCTAGGGAATTTAGTCCTAATTGTAAAGATTGTGGAACTACAATTGACTATTTTGATAAATTCTGTATTAATTGCGGTATCAAGATTAATTGGTGTATTGTATGTAGAAAAGAAATCATGAGATCAGATCTTGTTTTATCATGCCCATCCTGTCAAAGAGCATTTCACAAAGAACATATCCAAGAATGGCTGAAAGTAAAAGGAATGTGTCCTTCATGTGGAGAAAGGTTATCTGAGAAATTCCTTCAGTAAAAACCTCTTACTTCAATTCAGAAAGCTTTTATATTATACAAATAAAAACACCATATGGTGAGATTTGTGGAAATAACCACAAAAATTGATAAACAAGGTCGAATCCTCATTCCAATAGAATTCCGTAAAAAATTAGGATTGGAAGATGAAACCATAGTAAATGTTCATTTGATTGATAAAAGGATATTTATCGAAGTAATTAATCCTGAACTAGAACAAGCTGTCAAAAAATGGCGAAAGAATCTTTCAAATAAAAAGATTCAACCTTTTGTCCTTTCTAAAGAAGATCTTGAACCCCAGACTAAATGGTTTAGTGAGGAATATGTCCGTCAAAAACTTGGACTATGATTTCCAAACAGAGATTACCGGCATTGTCGATGTTGGATGCATAGTAATTGCACATTTTGATAATCCAATCAAAGAAGAAATGTTGGACTTCTTGGAACCTGTACTTGAGTGGAAAAAATGTTTAGGAATTCCCAATACAACTTTTTTAGGAGCTTATCATATTCTAACATCTTATCTTAGAATTTCTCCAATAGATGTGAAAATGAGTCTTTTGGAAACATTTCAGATCAATTCACCCTGTTTTATCTCAGATATTAGTAAAATGATTGTTATTGAAGCAATAGAGCTAGCCACTTATTATAAAGTAGAAAGTTGGGATGGTTATTTGGTTGCCTTAGCCAAAAGTTTGGGAACAAATGTGATTTATT
>JAEOTI010000269.1 GCA_016839955.1 Candidatus Hodarchaeota archaeon
ATTGGGATGATTTCTTTAGCTAAAAAAACTTGAATGTTACTTTGAAGTAATTTATGTTCCTCGGATAGTGATAAATCAAGCATATTAACTCATCCTTCGGATCGGGAAAGAGTACACAATCCTATAAACTCATTTCGTTTGCTTGAAATTGATAGAGAAAAATCAAGGTGGGTGTAATCAATCGATCGTAACGACTGGGATATTGTCTCAGATTCCTGGAGCTCTCTAGTAAGACCAGGTGGAACTCCACATCATCAAGCGATATTAAATCCGTGTATTATTGAGTTATTAAAACCTGTAAAGGATAAAAAAATCCTTGATGCTGGTTGTGGTGAAGGATATATATCACGAGAACTTGAAAAACAAGGTGCTAGGGTAATTGGTGTGGATTTTTCAACACAAATGATTGATAAATGTCAAGAATCAGCAAAAGAATTACCGGAATTTAACGGTGAATACTACTGTGCTGATATTACAAACATGCCCTTTCTAGATACTAGCACTATTGACAAAATAATAAGTACCCTCTGTTTTCCCAATTTAGAAACCTCTATCGTAAAGAACGCTCTTTTAGAATTTCATCGAGTTCTCAAACCTAATGGAGAATTGGTCTTTTCAATTCTTCATCCGTGTTTTGAACCAGGCTTAGGCGGCTGGGAACTTGGAGAAAAGGATAGTTCCGGTCGAAGGAAAGGTAAATTTTTCAAAATAGATCATTATTTCCAAGAACAATCATATGAACGTATTTGGAAGGGTCCTGAAGGCAAATTTCCCCAACCGATGGTATTTGTTCACCGAACTTTAGAGGATTATTTTTCTTTGATATCAAATGCCTCATTTACCGTCGAACAAGTTAAAGAGCCTTTTCCAACAAAAGAAGCTATTCAGAAAAACCCAAATTGGTTTGATAAGGAACAACGGGTACCTTTTTTCCTTGTATTCAAATGCCAGTCAATAAAATAATTGTGAAGTAAACTATTAACCATTAGCAGAAAAATGGAAAAAAGATAATTTTAAGGCAAGGAGACTATTCTAATGCCATTTAATGTTCTAGTTTTCGTCAAACAAGTTCCTGAGATTGCGGATGTCAAGATAAATCCTGAAACAGGTACAATAATTAGAGAAGGGGTTCCTAGTATCCTTAATCCTTTTGATGAGTTTGCAGTAGAAGAAGCTCTTCGTATAAAAGAAAAATACGGCGGAGAGGTTATTGTAGCGACAATGGGACCTCCACAAGCATCCGAGGCTTTAAGAAAATGCTTGGCCATGGGATCTGATCGTGCAATTCTACTATCAGATCGAGCATTTGCTGGTGCAGACACATGGGCGACATCAAGGACTTTAGCTGAACTGGCTCAGAGAATAGAATATGACATTATAATCTGTGGTAAACAAGCTATTGACGGTGATACTGCACAAGTAGGTCCTGAAGTGGCAGAGCATCTTGGAATCCCTCAAATAACTTATGTACGAAAGGTTGAGCTCGATCCAGAACGGAATCGAGTTACAGCTGAGAGAGAAACTGAAGAAGGTTATGAAATCTTACAGTGTAAATTACCTATTCTTTTGACGGCAATTAAGGGGCTTAATGAGCCAAGGATTCCTTCTTTAATGGGTATCATGAAAGCCAAGAAAAAAGAAATTAAAACAATGTCATGTGCGGATATAGGATTAGATCCAGCCTTAGTAGGGTTAAAAGGATCTCCAACACAAGTTGTCGAAGTATTTTCTCCTAAGACTAAAAGAGACGGATTCAAGGTTAATGCTTTAGATGACATAACTCCCGCGGTCAATCATATCATTGATTATTTGGGGAAGGAAGGCTTTCTATAAGGAGGAAAAAATATGTTAGAAATTGACCTCGATGCATGTGTGGGGTGTGGTCGTTGCATCAAAGTCTGTCCTTTTGATGCATTAAAATTAGTTGACGAAAAAGCAATTCTTGACGAACTTGTCTGTACTTTATGTGGGGCTTGCGCCAGACCTGGTCTATGTCCTGAAAATGCTATCACATTAGAACGTAAGCAAGTAGACCCGTCTAAATTCGTTGATTATAAGGGTGTTTGGGTGTTTACGGAACAAGTCGAAGGTAAAATTAGATCCGTGGCAATTGAACTTTTTGGAGAAGGAAAGAAATTAGCTGAACAATTGGAACAGCAACTCGTTGCAGTTGTTCTTGGAAATGACCTGAAAGGACTTCCAGATGAACTCACAAAGTATGGTGTAGATCGTATCATCGTTGCTGAACATGAATATCTTACAAATTATACAACTGATGCCTATACAACCGTTTTAACAGGGTTAATTGAAAAAGAGAAACCTTCAATCGTACTTTATGGTGCAACAGTTAATGGACGTGATTTGGCTCCTCGCCTTGCAGCTCGCCTTGGAGTAGGGTTAACCGCAGATTGTACTGGTTTAAGCATTGATGACAAAGGTCAATTGATTCAGACTCGTCCCGCCTTTGGAGGGAATATTATGGCTTCAATTGTCTCTCCAACAACTCGCCCTCAGATGGCTACGGTAAGACCTAATGTTTTCAAAAAATCAAAACGTCAACCAGATGCTACTGCACCAATAGAACGAATCATTGTAAAATTAAGCCCACTGGGTAACCGGGCGAAGATAAAAGAAAGTGTTAGGGAAGTTTCTGAAGATGAATTATCAATTCATGAAGCTGATGTCGTTGTTTCTGTGGGAAGAGGTATAGCAAATCCAGAAAATATCTCGCTTGCTGAAGAACTCGCAAAAGAACTGAGTGCTGCAGTTGGGGGGTCTCGTCCACTTGTAGATCAAGGATGGATGTCTCATCAAAGGCAAGTAGGTCAAAGTGGTAGAACAATCTCACCAAAGCTCTACATTGCTCTAGGCATCTCGGGAGCTATCCAGCACTTCGTTGGTATGAGCCAATCTGAACGAATAATTGCCATAAATGAGGATCCTAAAGCGCCAATTTTTGAATTTGCGGATATAGGTATTGTTGGAGATATTTTTAAAGTCGTTCCAGCCCTTATTAAGGCTATTCGTGAAAATCGCTCCTAAAAATAAACAAAATGATGAGAAAACTCTTGAGAACATATCTCACACTAGTAGAGATTGATACTCATCGATTTAACCTTATTTAGTCGGGAGCTCTTTTTTTTTTTATTAGTAGATTATACTGTGAAAAGATTGAAAAACGGGAGATCCAAACTTCCAAGCATCTAAATAACAAAATCCGTTTTAGGTCTGCAAGATTGCAGCAAAAACGACTTCAAGAGGATTATAATGTCTTTCAATAAAAATAAAATATTTATTAGATCACTTGCCGTTATTGTCGGTATTTTTCTTCTCTTACAACAAACAATGGCGACTCCAATCAGTATATCAGATGCAGATGTTGTCCCAGTTGAAGATATCGAAGAAATTAGAAGTAACTTAGTTACCCCGGTACTCAATGAACCTTTGAATACTTCATTTTACTCTATCCCACAAAATTTTAGTCAATCCCGAGTTTATTGGGGTGGAAAAACCAATAGTACTAATTATTCTGATATAGTCGCAAGTGAGACTGCAATTAATTATGGTGCTATGAGTTTTTTTCCTAGCACCTTAGATCCACCACCAGGAGCAATTAATGAAAATTTACGAACCGGTGACGACCTTGTAGTTGAAGCTTGGAATGAGTACACCTATCCCAGAGCAGTTGAGGTTAAAACTAATGATTCTGCCTCTCTCTATGTTGCTGGATTTCCACCAATTAGCCTACATTATGGTTATTCCGTAACTTTTGAAGCGAGACAAGGATCGTATCAATATCCTTTCCTACTTGACTTAAAGGGTCCAACAATTTTGAGAACGAATGTGCGAGATGATGATGCCACGATTTCAATTAAAATGTCAAATACAACTGGTGGCTTAACATTATGGTCATATACTTATAGTGTGCGAGAACATAATGATTTGGCCTTTATTCCTCCATGGACTGGTCTTTTTAACATAACAGTCACATCTGCTGCTGCTGTTGATACTCTGGTAACGCTTTCACCAATTCTAATAAATAACTTTGAACCAATTAATATTCCTCTAAATTCATCAATTGAGGGAACAGTATGTGACCCATTAAAATGCGGTGATGAAGATACTTGCAATTATGATGAAAATAGCCCAACTTACGAATTTTTCTCAGCTGATCTCCAGGAGAACCACGAATATCGCCTTGCTGTTAATATTGAATCTAGAGCTGAAATAAGTGGAACAAGCTGTGGTTTATGTTACATGTATTCGTTTTTCCAACTCGCTGGTAATACATCTTATGTTTCAGGATCTTATGACGAAGAAGGCTATATTTTCAAAGCGCGTAGCAATACCACATGGATAGGGACCTTGAAAGCCTGGGCAGACTGCATCGAATATTCTATCTACTTCCAAGATTTGGGGATATTTGAACTGGAAATGGAAGTGCCACCGACTGAAATACCTATCAATCAACCAATAAATATAACTGGAGTCTCAGGTGACTACTATAAGTTTACATTGTCTGTACCTTCAGTTGTTGCCTTCAATTATACAGGAGTCAATCCTAATCTAATCAATATCGTCCATATGCCTGATGAAAACACTATGAATCCAATTTCAAATGATAATATGGATCAAAAAGATGGAAATCTGTTTGGCGATTACCCCGGACAATTATATGGAGGGTTATCTGAGTGGTTTTGGCTTCCGGCTGGTGATGTAATTTTTGAATGGAATGCAGATGGTAACACAACATTCATGATCTACTCAGTCCCAGTGCAATCATTGACATCTGTTCAAAACCTTATTTTTAGTAATACAACAATTTTTGCTCTAGAGCTACCAACACCTGATTTTACAATTTATGATCTGCTATTCAATTACACAGCTCACTACAATGAATCTTACTGGTATGAATGGGGACTTTATGCTGCAGGAAATGAAGATCCAATAGACACCGGAGAATTCGAAGTTGGTAATTACTTTGATGGTTCTGCTTGGCAGGAAATAGGCTGGGGGCAAGGTAATGGTACAATGCCCTACCGATGCTTACAACATTTCTCCGTTCTGAGAAGAGTACTTTTGATCAGAGTATGGGAAGCTTACAATGAAACTGATGTATTAAAGAACCAAATGTTTGAGTTTTCAGGATCACTTCGTGCAGAGTGGACATCTCTTAACGCTGCTAACAAATCTGTTCTTTCCCCATATACTGCTGTCTCTTGTTACTATGTTCCTCAGACCACTCCAACAAACCCCGGTAGTACTGTAGAATATAGCATAAACGATGACATTTCAATTCACCAAAACCAACTGTTCCAAATCCCACTTAGTACGGTTGCTGGAACTATCTACAATATCTCTGTTATCATGAATGATACTAATGCGGCTTTTGATACCATCCCCACAGTTACTAGTGGAAATATTGGAACTGCAATCTTTAAACCGGTGAATGAGTCAAATTATCGTCGAGAATACCTGTTTATCGCTGATAGTTCAGAAGCATTCCTCTTCATTCGTATAGCAAGGGTTGATTCTGGTGGTTACCTTAACTCGACCATTAGAGTTACCTTAACATCTATCGGTGCGCCCACACTCTCATTTACATTACCTCCTTCCCTTAAATATGAGTATAATGCCACTATTAGCTCCAAAGAGGTTAAGTTATCAACCCCCAAGAAAAAAGAGAAAGATTCTCCCGGATTTCTCCTACCAATGTTGCTTATGGGATTATCCTCAATGGCTCTTTTGACAGTTCATCGACGACGACAAAACAACTAGGATTTCATACTACGATACAATTACTCCAGTTTGTCTAAACATAGAGTTAGCACACTGGAGGAGTATTCTTTTTTTTTTACTATTACAAAATCAAGTACATCATGTAAATAAATTAACAGAAAAGGAACCCAAATGGAGGAAAAATCAAATGGATTTCGAATGGAGCGAAGAAGAGAAGCTATTTCGTCAGTCTGTACGAGATTTTGCACAGAAAGAAATAGCTCCCATCGCAGAAGAGCTTGATAAGAAAGGCATGACTCATCCTGATATGAAAGAAAAAATGCTTCATGTCCTCAAGGGAATGGCAGACCTTGGTCTTTTAGGAATTACAATTCCTGATAAGTATGGTGGTGCAGGGGTAGATAAACCATTTACATACGCATGTATAGGTGCGGAAGAATTAGCTAAAGCTGACATTAGTATTGCTCTACCTGTGTTTTATCTTGTTGAAGCATCTTGGGCAATCATCCTAGCTAAGTATGGAACAGAAGAAGCTAAAGAAGAAATCCTCCCTCAAGTAGCCAAGGGTGATATGTTCTTTGGGATAGCAACTACTGAACCTGGTGGTGGTTCAGATCTTTCTGGTTCAGTTACTACAAAAGCAGAGCAGTCAGGTGATAAATGGATAATAAACGGTGAGAAGGTTTACATTAGTGGTATTAAAGAATCTCGTGAAATGATACCTGCAGGAGGTATGTATTTTCTCCTAGCTAGAACCGGAACAGAACGACCCTCTCATAAAAATATGTCTGCATTTCTATTACCACTCAAAAAAGACTCGCCTGGTATTGAACCAACCCTATTTGAAGATATGGGACGAATGGGTGTATCCACTGGCGGTTTTAAGATGACTGATGTGGAGATCCCAAAACATTATCTTATTGGAAAGGAAAATAAAGGATTTTATCATTCAATGGAAGGTTTTTCGAACGCACGAGTTATTATAGGTGCCACTTGCCTTGGTGCAGCAGAAGCAGGAATGAATATTGGAATTGATTATATAAAACAACGTAAAGCTTTTGGAAGACCTATTGGGGCTTTTGAAGGAATTCAGTTCGAGTTAGCTGATAATTATTGTTTATTAGAAGCTGATAAGTTATTAACTTACAAAGCTGCTTGGATTACAGATAAATTGAATATGGATGGAAGTGCAAATCACTTCGAGGTTGCTATGGCTACAGCAATAGCTAAGTTGCGAGCTCCCCAGGATGCAATCAAAGTTTTATGGGATGCACAAACATGGCATGGAGCTTTTGGATATACAAAGGAGTGTGCGCTTGAGCGAGGGGTTCGAGGAGTTAGGAGCTATACAGTTGGTGCTGAAGGTACAATGAACATAATGAAAACAGTCATAGCAAGAGAACTGTTGGGTTCAGACTTTTTAGCTTATAGACAACCTCCTCAACAATGATTACCTAGATTTCATTCCATAAGCTGAAGAATTATCCGCTTTGCGGTAATTCTTTTTTCCTCTTTTTTGTTAAGAGTATTTATTGTATAAATCTCTATTTTTTCTTAATGAATCTCTAAATGTATTTTGAACTCGTTCTTTTCTTAATGGAAGTAGTTTTAAAACTTGATTTATATCTGGTTGCGCAAATGAAGGTTATTCCATGAAACGAGATTGACAAAGGAAAAAGAATTTCCAAGCATGAAGGAGATAAAAACTTATGAAATACTATTATCAGGAGCATATAATTGGCAATCAAAGGATGAAAGCAGACGGGAAAAAATCCTGGGGGGAACTTCATGGGAACCGTTCCTTTCTTTATAGACATCTATTCCAATGCCTATCCACTCAACATTTGTTGAATAGGAGCCCCGCTAGGACGGTTGAGCGGGATACCAGTCGCCATATAGGGGACAGGCTTTGCATATTTTAAGCTATAACGCTTTTTACGTTGTGCTTGCGACATCCGATAGATATTAATCGCTGCAATATAATCCCGGTCAGCTAGATACGAACAAGAGAGACAATGAAACATGCGACCTCTCTTATTAAATCTCATAGACCGAGAGTCAATAATTTTTCTGCCTTTCTGCCCACAGCGGGGACAATAACTCGACGTCCAGCGAGGACTCACCCGGTGGATTTTGATACCAAACTGCTTGGCTTTATACAAGAGTATTTCATAGAGGGATCCACGAAGCCAATTTGAGAGTTTACGGGACAATTTCCGCTTGTTCTTCGGGGGTTCATAGGTACGTAAGTCTTCTAAAATTAGGGTGTGACAGTGCCATTGGAGTGCGGTCTCAAGGAGCTGATTACTCGTCATATGTAAGACTTCTTCTCGATAGCGGTTCAGTTTGCAGTAAAAACGTTCTCGTTCTTGGAACCGTCTTCCCTGCCCCAACCAATTCGATGGATAACTATCTAATTTCCGTTGAAGATTGGCAATATGGTGGTACAATTGCTCAATCTTGTGGAGCAGAGCATTCTCTGGTGACCAGAACAGAGGGCGACTAATCTGCGACCCAGCCTCAATTATTACCGAGGTCGTAAGATTAACCACTCCTAGGTCGGTTGCCAGCACTCTCTCTCCATTTAATTGATATTTCTGATTTATCTTTAGAGTCCACGCAAAGTCGAGGAAGGGAAGTGTTAATCCACCTTTAAGGGTGAGATATCGTAAAGTGGGGCGATGTGGTTTCGACTCTTCTGAGAGAATACGTTGTTGAATCTTAGAAGGGATCATGAGAGTAAAAGCGGTCCATGACCAATCTCGTGTCGTTATAGGGTATCTTGTGTTAGGAAGTTTCATCTGAAGGTTTAAGTGCTCGTCCTGCTGGTCGATTATTATTGCCTGCCCATCATCAGGAGCATAAGGTAAGATAAAATTACGAATAGCCGGTTTAACCAGTTTAACATAAGGAAGCTGAACAAAGACCGCTAAATCTAATCCTAATTTATAATAATACCTTCTTAAGGTCCGTAAGGTTTGACGAATTAGTGCCCAGCGATAGTACTTTCCATAAAAATTGCTTAACGTTAAGCCCACAGTTCTCACTAAGGTATCTAACTTGCCTTCAAGACCTGTAACTTGGATAATCTTAATGACATCCTCATAACAGTTCCAGCGTTTTCCTTGCGATCGTAGAATCCGTCCCACCTGTTCTGTGATACATCGACGGACTCGTGAAGGAAGATAGATCGCTTGTTCGTTGCTTGTCAATTGCGCCTGATGTTCGCCAACTACTTTGTAGGCTTTTTTCTGACTGGTTTGTAATCGATTTAGCCAGTCTTCAGACCATAATCCCTCTAATAATTGTTGTGCGGTGATTGTACTAAGTTCTTGTAACCAATCCACTCGTTTCCGCAACGTGGGGTCTTGGGGTAGTTTCAATGGATAGGAGCGAGTTAATGTCGTCATGCTTGACACACTGCTAATGCTTTCTTGGCTCTTCGTCTTGCAGAACGTCTTCCGTACAATCGGGCACAAAAGGAGGTAAGGACATCTATCATGTCTTGGACTAAATCATCTTTACATTCTGTTTCGTTTATTACGATAATTTTTCGATTCAATGCGTCTAACGAAGCTTCTAAATATTCAAAACCAAAGCGGGTTAATCGATCTTGATGCTCTACTACAATGGTTTTGATGGTATCATCTGTTAAGAGTCGTAACAGTTTTTTCCGTTTTCCATTCAAAGCTGAGCCGATTTCCGTAATTTCCTTAGTAATTACTAGTTCCATTTCCGCGCAATAGTCCCGTAAGCGTTGCAATTGTCGTTCTAAATCACGTCTTTGGTCATGAGACGACACCCGGGCATATATTGCTATCTTCCCTTGCTCTTTAGCCCGATTTGGATAAATAATAATTGTTCCTGTTGGTAATTGTTCTGTAGGGTGTGGAATATTTCCCGTTTTGTACATACGCCACACAGTTTTGTAGGTAAGCCCCTTCAACTTCGCATATTCAGAAAGCTTCATGTCAAATTTGTAGAGTTTTTAGTATAAAAGGTCATAAAAAATAAAACAGTTGGCAACCCTAATGATTTAGAGGTTTTCTCCTCTCATTTATTTTTGGAAAGAATATTACCTCGACTTCATTTTTCAGCAACCAAACCAATTGTATTAGAGTATGGCTGTGGTACCGGTCCTGGTGCTTTGTATTTAGCCAAAAAGGGTTTTAGTGTTGATGGAATTGATTTGATTCCCACAGCCATTGAACAAGCAAAACAATTAGC
>JAEOTI010000270.1 GCA_016839955.1 Candidatus Hodarchaeota archaeon
TCCTTAAACTTATGATGATGGCTGAAAGCGGACAAATTGACTCAGAAAACGAAATGACTCAAGCAGATGCGAGCGCTTATCTCAATGAAATACTCAGGGTTATTGGTAGACAACGAAAATAGACCGATTTATCCAGTTTTGAATCTACCACAAGATGGACAGCAGGAAAAAACAATTTCTTCAATTTCTTGGATAAACAGAGTCTTATCAAAGAAAGCTAGTTCATAATCATCTTTGTCACTGTCCGAGGGCTCAAAAACATCCAATACCGCTTCTCCCATTCGTTTAAGGAAAGCAGAGCTTACACCCTCTTTAAGGACAAATAGAACTGATAATTTTTTTCCAGAATAATTCGCAACATGAACTGGACCTTGGTCACCCTCAACCACCAAGGTCTTAATGACCGAGCCTTCACCGATTTTTAATAAAAATGATTCAAGGGCTCTATAAACTGCTGAAACTAAAATTGGGGCATCACCGGAAATATCTCCTGCATAACCTGAAGGAACTCCATTTGAATCATGAATAAAAATTTCATTGATGTTATTTTGAAGCGAAACAATCTCAGTTTCACAAACGAGTTCACAAATCCAATCAACGAAGGTAGATAAACCATCTTCTTGAAGGACTGAGGTGTGTAAAAGCCTGAACGTATGGCAATTCTGTAACGGAAGCGATCCTAATTGGAGACTTTCAATTATTTCATCAAAAGGAAGCATCCCCGTAATATCTATTTTATGTCCAAGAATAGCCAATTCCGTTTCTGGAGTTGTATGATTTAGAATTTTATCCAAGAGCGCCGATGCTTCTTGAATTGCATCTCTTCTGGCTAAATCAACAACAAATATGACTCCAATGCAGCCTTTAAACTCCTTAGCGCCTTGTTCTATAGATTTCCCTAATTCTTCTTCATTTAATGTACAAACAGTAATCATACTTTCTTTTAAAGTGGAATATTGGCCTTTGGAGCTAAAAGGAACTTCTTCAAAACAACGAAAGAACTCCCTCTCAAGAGCGCGGAGTAACGAAGTTTTACCTGCTCCGGTTAATCCTGTAATAATAAACTTCGGTACAACTGTCTCTAACTTCAATTTGGCCAAAATTTTCCCCAGGACTAAAAGCATGTTGTGAAAATAATCTTGTTTGGATCTATAGTTACCCTTTATGCCTTTTTAGACTTATAGTTCTATAATAAAATTGTAATCATGAATCTGTTTTGGAAATCATCCTTTATTTCCTTTTAGTAACCAGATTCTTTCTCATTTAAAATAGTAGTTTAAATTAATAATAAACTATGTAAAGAAAGTATAAGTGTCAAACTTCTTGAAATATGAGTTTGATTAATATCACGCTCTTAAAGAACTGAACTTTTATAATGAGGATATTATTTTGCCAGTTTTAGTAGGGGTCATTGCTTGTCTGAATCATCAAATACCATAAACTTTTCTCAATTCCGAAACGAGGTTGAAAGGATATCTACAATATTAAACATTGAAGAATTAAGGGGTTTCACAATTTCAACACCGTTTTCTAAAGGATATAAAAGAATTGAGCCACCAAATCCTGATGATTTCATTAATACAATCATCGAAGCTACTATTTTTCTAATAAAAGAACAAGAGCGTGATAGTTCCTCTAGCAGGGTAAATATCGAAGATCAGGAAGGAACACCTCTTTTTCAACTTATACTTTACCCTTCTATGATCGAAATCAAGGATTTAAGAAAAAATGACGAAACAAACAAATACAAGATCATTTTACCTCCCTCCAAAGAAATTTTTACTTAAAAGAATTGCAATTTGGACAAGAAAACAGTGGACGGATGATCCAAGACCATTATTAGGATTGATTTTAGCATTAGTGATCGGGATTATTGCAACGCTCTTAGATTATAATACGGGCTGGTTTCTCTTATTATGGATTTCAATAGTTATTGGCGTCGTTTTTTTTGGCGTACTTTATTTTATGTGGAATGTAGCATCAATTGCTGTAATTTTCTTACTTGAACGAAAGGAAATTTCCGAAGAAGAACAGATACTTATGAAATATTGGTTGAGGCGAAATATTTTCATCACTGGGCTTTGGGCAGGGATACTATTGATGTCATTGTTTGCTCTTCACAACCTCTGGGCTTTATTCGCTGCTATTAATTCTGTTTCTCTCGCTTTTATTATAATGTTTGCAGAGCACGAAGAATCACCGTTTGATACTGGAATTTAAGTAGATAAGCCTATATAATCATTTAATTCAAAATTTTATACTCAAAGAGCCTATTTCTAGTGCTTTGAGAAAAAACACACTTTCCTCAATAGTACATAAACTTAAGTTCAGAAGTGCAGATAATATCTTGTTCAGTAGAACACTGCTACATTTATCGCCCAAAAACAAACTTTAGGAGTTTACAATGACTGACTTAGAAAAATCTTGGGAAAAAAGATTTATCACAATCGAGGAAAAAATCGATAAACTATCAAATCAAATTACTAGTGTCGCAGAAGTATTACAAGGACTTTTTCCTCAATTCAATCAGACCGAAGTTAGTTCTTCAACACCAAGAATCTTTGATGGACTAGATCTCGCGAGATTACCGAAACACCTACAAACTACACTTCGTTGTCTTCAAACAAAAGGACAAGCAACTGCGCTTGAAATATCAACAATTACTAATAAAGAAAGGGCCGTAGAAAGTGATTATCTCAACCAACTGCATGTTATGGGGTTCGTCGGGAAAAAACGGCGGAAACGCTCCATGATCTTTTTTGTAGCAGATGCAAATAATGAGGAGACTGACAAATGAAAGTCATAGCTTTTCATAGTTACAAGGGTGGAACTGGTAAGACACACCTTTCTAGCAACTTAGCTGCGATGTTAGCTAGAAAACACAAGAAAAAAGTCTGTCTACTCGATCTAGACTTTCGAGGACCAAATTTAGCCACGATGTTTGGTATGCCCTCTGAAGAACTTGAGGGAAGAACATTAAATGATCTTTTTATATATGGTTCAGCGACTAACCTACTAGTAGACTTATCAGAAGCTGTTGGCGCACCACTACATGTCGCATTTGCTTCAGAGGACTTCAGAAAGATGGGTGAAGTAGTTCGAGCTGATAAACGACAGAGGCATTTTATGCTAAAACAGATCTTAAGGCTCAAAGATGAACTTGCTGAGAAAGGTTTTGATTACACAATCCTAGATACATCCCCCGGTGTTCAAATGGAGTCAATAGATGGCTTAGTAATTTCCGATATTGTGTTTCTTGTTCTTAAAGGTGATGATTTCGATTTAGCAGGAACCAGAAGTATGGTAACACAATTATATTCATTATTGGATTCTCGGAATTATCTACTAGTTAATCGGGTAGTTGATGATCAATGCAGGCTTACTATTGATATCCCTCAAGGAGAATTGAGTATTAGCGAAAAAGCTGAAAAAGAAGTTCGTATTCCAGTGATTAAATCCATTTCATGTTTTTGTGATCTTCCAAGATTCGGGAGTACTGGTATTTTCATAACCAAATATCCTGAGCATCCTTTTTCAAAAGAGATAGAAGATATAGCCCAAAAGGTTGTTGACGGCCTATAATATACTTTCATTACAAAAACTGAAACATTCAACGTTAAATCG
This sequence comes from Candidatus Hodarchaeota archaeon, assembly GCA_016839955.1. The sequence continues at coordinate 3,625 of JAEOTI010000270.1, forward strand.
TAGAAATTAAACCGATATCTTTAAAGGAGAAAATAGGGGTTAGACGTAATTAAAATAGTCTATTTCTCACTTGATGTCGTATTTTAAATTCAAATTAGGGGAAGACCAAGTGACATCTATTAATGAAATAAATCGCTTAGAAATGACCCCTGTGGTTGAAACAAGCACGCCAAACCTACAAGGACTGTATGTAAAAGGCTTTAAAGGACAAGGGCGAAGAAAAACCGGATTTTTGGTCTCGGGAGTAAGAACGATCAACGTTGAACAGCTAAGACCCAGAAGAGTGAGAACACGAATTACTTGGGGTCCAGAGAACTCTAGTTTTGAAGTAGAAGAACATATTTCAATGGCAATGAGAAGAGCTGGGTCAATACTCAACTTTAAAGTTCCCTTTGACAAGGAAAAGGATCCTGTATTGATCCGTGGGAGAGTGGATTTATCTAAACGATCTTTTGAGGGCGAATCAATTGCTTTACAATGGCAACAAGAAAAGATTGTTTTAAAATCATCTCAGGAAAAAACATTTACTTGTCGTTTAAAACGGAAACAGAGGACAATCGAGATAACGTTGGAAGACTAATTGAATAAACAAGATAAACCCCAGGTAAAAATTGGTACTATTTCACTTAACTATCCTTGGATGATTGCTTCTGGTATATTGGGAACTTCAGCATCTCTAATTAATCGATTATCTAATTGTCGTCTTGGTGCAATCATAACCAAATCCGTTGGGCCTGAACCAAGATCTGGATACACGAATCCTACTGTTATTGCTTTTTCGGGAGATTTGAGTGGTACCGTACTAAATGCAGTTGGACTATCTAATCCAGGAGTAGATGCATTCGCTTCTGAACTAATGGAAATCAAATCTCCTAAAACTCCAATAATTGTCTCTATTTTTGGTGCAACGTCCGAAGAAATTGCGATTGTTACTCAGAAATTAGAAAATGCCCCGATAAGTGGATATGAAATTAATCTATCTTGCCCTCATGGTGGTAAGTACGGATTGGCCCTTGGAACATCACCAGATATTGTCCACAAAGTGATTAGTGCTACGAAAAATGAGACAAAGAAACCTGTCTGGGCTAAACTTACCCCAAATGTCACAAACATAGTTGACATTGGATTAGCAGCTGAAGAAGCAGGAGCAGATGCCATAGTCGCAGTTAATACAATTCAAGCAGTCGCAGTAGATATTTGGACAAGAAAATTAATTCTCTCTCATGGTATTGGAGGCTTATCAGGCGCAAGTCTTAGACCTATTGCTCAAAGATGTGTTGTACAACTACGTAGAGCCTTGGGAATTCCAATTATCGGAGTTGGAGGTATTCAATCATGGGAAAATGTTGTTGAGTACCTTATTTTAGGTGCTAATGCAGTCCAAATTGGTTCTGCCTTAATAAATAAATCTCCTGAGAAGTTTTTCGAAGAACTTTCTCTTGGATTTGAAGGTTATCTAGAAAAAGAAGGTTTTAGTCACATTCATGAGCTGGTTGGGATTGCTCTTGGTTAAAGAATATCTTTCTCCAAAGATTCTGCCAATTAAAAGGATCGAGACTTAGTCCCCAAGTCTTAGAGGTTTATTCTTTGAAAATGAGACTCTCTCACAGAATGCTTCCCCTGGTCAATTTGTAATGCTGTGGGTACCAGGGGTAGATGAAATACCTCTAGGCTTCGCAGAGATCAATGACTCAACAAATTCTTTAGGCTTTATTATTGAAAAGATTGGTGAGGGTACAAGTGCCCTTTTTGAACTAAAAGAAAATGATAAAGTAGGTCTTAGAGGTCCTTTTGGTAAATGTTTTAACCTTTCTTCCTGGAGTGGAAAGAATATTATCCTTGTAGGGGGAGGAGTAGGGATGGCTCCTCTTATCCCATTAATTACTTGTAATGATTCCTACTCATCATTAGAAATTATCTATGGTGCACAAAACAAGGAATCCCTTTCCCTCACACCGATGATTAACGATTTGAAACCCACTACCGCGAAATTTCACGTCACCACTGATGATGGATCAGATGGATTTCATGGCACTATTGTAGATTTCTTCAAAGAAAATTACAAGAATTTAAATTCTGGATTAGTTCTTGCAGCTGGACCAGAAGGAATGTTATTTGCTCTACATAATTTACTTCTCAAAGAGTTTTCAAAGGCAGACTGGGAATTCTCCTTATGTGAACGTTATATCAAATGTGCTATTGGAATTTGTGGGTCGTGTAGTTTAGATGATCTAGGATTACGCCTTTGTTACGAGGGTCCTGTGTTAGGTAAGTCTATATTGTCTCAACTTTCATCATTTGGCCATTTTGGTCGAAATCTTAATGGAAGTAAACGTAATTTTTCAAAATAGGATGAAAATTTCATGAACACATTTGTAGAAGCAATTGAAAAACGTAGTAAAGAAATAAACTCTCGATTAATCCTTGCGCTTGATTTAAGCACTGAAATGACACAGGATAAGGAAACTTGGTCAGATAAAAAAAGAAAATTAACCCAACAAGCTGTGAAAATCTTAGAAGAAACAGGATCAGAATTAGCTGGTGTAAAATTTAATCATCAGATGGTGCTACCATTAGGTATATTTTCCAAAGAATTCGGGGAAGTCTTAGATGCAGCAAACGAAAATGGACATCTTCCTAAAATAATGGACTGCAAAGCAAATGATGTTGGGCATACAAATACTTGGATTGCTAACCATTATTTTGACGTAGGGTTTGATGCGATTATTGCCAATCCTTTAGTCGGATATGAGGGTGGAATTGACAAGATTGAAGACGTAGTTAAAAAAAGGGATAAAGCCCTTATTCTATTATGTGTTATGTCTCATCCAGGATCTAATTTTACATTTACAAGAGAAGTTTTAGAACAAAAGAAACCCGTTCTGACCTATCAACTCATTGCACAAAATGCTGCCTCATGGGGGGCTAGTGGATTAATCGTTGGAGGAACTTATCCTGAACTCGTACAAAAAATCAGGAATTTAATACCTCCTGACATGCTAATCATTTCTCCAGGTCTAGGAGCTCAAGGTGGAAAAGGAAAAGGACTTCGAAAGGCTGGGACAGATTATTTTATTGTTGGAAGGTCAATTTTTGAATCTAAAACTCCACTTGAATCCGCCATCCATTACCGGATACTTTCGGTTGAAAAATAAAGTGAGAACCTTAATCTTTCATTTCTAAGGCAAATAAATAACCCTTTATGAAAGAATAAACTTCTAGAGCTAGTTTTTCATTATTGTGATCAATTTCCTCAAGAAAGGTCTGGAAATCAGCGGGATCTACCCACTCTGAAGTGATCTCCTCAGTAGCATCCATTCTAGTTTTTCCAATCTCATTTTCCTCTACTTCACAAAAAACCAGTGAAGTGGATTCTGATGACATACCTGCACTTTTTGGGAGAGGGTTTGAAACATGAAGTATTCTAACATTATACCCCGTCTCTTCTTTTAACTCTCGAAGAGCAGCTTCCTCTATTGTCTCGTTTTCATCAACTAAACCTGCAGGGAAACTAATTTCAACCGAGTCTATTGGGATTCTAGGTTGTTTAATGAGAAGGATCTTTCCAGAACTTGGAGAACGACATATCATTGTAACAACTTTTCTTTTTCCCTTTCGTTCAACAAATTCCCATTTTCTTTTATTATTATATTTATCTAAGAAAGTAGCTTGTAGAATGTTTAGCCAGTTTCCAGTGAACAGCGTTTCAATATTTAATAGCTTCATTATCTAATACCTAGGATTAATATATTCAATTTAATTTAAAGCGCTAATTCTGAAAGCTTAGCAACAGCTTGTAATCTAACATTTTGTTCCTTCATGGCTTCACTTCCCCCAAGTTCTCTATCTATTAAAACCACAATGTCGTTTACAATTGCTCCAGCTTCTCTAAAACTATTGATGACAGGAAGTTTACTATGTCCAGAGGAAATTAAATCGTCAACAACAATAAGTTCAAGGTTTTTTACATTACCACCTTCAATTTTTTTTTGAAGACCGTGACCTTTTACTTCCGCTCTAGTATAAAATAAAGGTTTGTGAAATTTTAATGCCATTCCAGTTGCTAATGGTAATCCTGCAGTTGGTACGCCTGCAATTCCATCAAATTTAGGTATTTCTTCCTGTATCAAGTGTTCTAAAGCTTCTAGAAATTGACCAAAAATCTTTGGATTACCAAAAATTAGTCGTAAATCTATGTAAAAATTAGAAGACTCACCTGATGCTAAACGAACTTCTTGTTTTTTTATTGCACCAATATTCTTAAGTCCTTCAGATATAGTAGAAACGAGGATTTTTCTTTCCGCCGTCCATGTCATTACTTTGTCTACTCCATTTCTGTTATAGAGCTCTACAGACAACAAAAGAGCTTGAATGTTTTAGAGGATTGTGGGCGACAAAAAAGAAAAAAACCAAAAGGTATTAGCAAAATGAGAGTTTGGAGTGGCTTAAATGTCTCTCAAGTCTGGACATTTAATATCGATCCGAGATTTTTCACGGAATGACATAGATTTTGTTTTAGATTCAGCAAAAATTATGTCACGTAAGCTGAAGGAGTCTGGAGGAGACCCTGAGCAACCTGCACAAGGTAAAATCTTAGCTTCTCTTTTCTTTGAACCTTCTACTCGAACAAGATATTCTTTTGAAAGTGCAATGTTACGGTTAGGAGGAAAATGCTGGGGTTTTTCTGAAACAGTTGGTACTAGTGTTGCAAAAGGAGAATCATTAGCTGATACAATCATGATGGCTGATCGTTACGCAGATGTTTTAGTTGTACGATCTCCAATTGAAGGAGCAGCCCGTTTTTCAAGTAAAATAGCCAAATCCTCAGTTATTAATGCTGGTGATGGAGGAAATCAACATCCATCTCAAACCTTACTTGACCTTTATACAATACGAGAGATAACGAAAGGTATCTCTGGAGCCAAGGTAGCATTAGTTGGCGATTTGAAGCATGCACGTACTATGCGAAGTTTAGTCTGGGCATTAGCCTTATATGGTGCAAGAGTAGTCTTAGTAGCTCCTCCTGAGTTAAGATTTAGCGAGGAGACATTAGAAGACATTCATCATTCTTACCACTTTGAACCCGAAGTTTGTAAATATATAGATGACCCTCTTCTTGAAGATATAGACGTTCTCTACCTTTGTCGAATTCAAAAAGAACGATTCTCTGATCCATTGGAAGCTGAAAGGATTAGTGGGGCTTACCGCATCGATCATTCTGTTTTGTCGAACTTTTCATCGGATGTAGCTATTCTCCATCCTCTTCCAAAGACAGCAGACGAGATTAATCCTGAAATTGATAATTCCCCTCACGCTTGGTACTATAAACAAGCTGCAAATGGAATTCCTGTGCGGATGGCAATAATCAAACTATTAATGGAAGGGATTAACAGTGCCTGATTCAAAATCGGATTTAGTTGTTCGTAGGATCGAACGAGGAACAGTTATTGATCATATACTGGTAGGAAGGGGACTACGGGTTCTGGAGTTCCTAGGATTACATGAAGATTTTGAAAAATGGGGAATTGTTGCTTTAGTTATGGGTGTTCCTAGTCCAAAGGATGAAGGATCGAAGGATATAGTCAAGATTGAAGGATACAGTCTTACACCCGAAGAAACTAGTTTAATCGCTTTAATTTCTCCAAAAGCAACAATTAACGTAATTGAAGACTATAAAATATGTGAAAAGTACCAGGTAAGTCTCCCAAAGGCTTTTCGAGGAATGCCAGGTACAATTTGTCCAAATCCCAACTGTGTAACTAATATAGAAACAAATGCATTACCAGAATTTACTGTAGAAAGTGCAAAAGATGTAGTACATGCACGATGTATTTATTGTGAAAGACAATTCATTGCAGAGCGTGTGATTTCTCCTAACAGGTAAGTCAACTAAAAATGAAACAATGACTATCAAAGTTATTTTTTTCGATCTTTGGAATACCCTCTTCTTAGAAGAGAGGTTAGTACAAAAGAAGTGGCATTCAATAAGAGTGAGTTCAATTACTAAGTCGTTAAATAAGTTAGGTTTCAATATTACTTATGAAAATGTAAGTAGAATGTACAAAAAAATTCAATGTATTTTTAGAGAACAACAGCGTGTTGAACTGGTTGTTACAACACCAAGGCAGCAATTAGAGCTCCTTTTTGGTTGTTTAGAAATACCTTCAGATCAAATTTCAACCATGCACAAAGACCATCTACTTGAATTGTATATTAGTGCAGCAATGAATCCTCTACCAACACTAGATTCTAATAGCGAATACATTTTAGAGTATTTAATACATAAAAAGAAAAAAATTGGTTTAATATCAAACACTGGAAGTACTCCGGGTTCAATTATTCGAAAAATCTTATCAGAACATAATATAAAGAAATATTTTTCCTTATTCCTTTTTTCAGATGAAGTGAAATTCCCAAAACCTCATAAAAGTATTTTTAAGAGAGCTCTCTCCCAAGCTTCTATAGATAACCCAAAAAATTGTGTAATGATTGGCGATGATTATAGAACAGATATAATTGAAGCTAAAAATATAGGAATGACAACTATTTGGCTCAATAAGAACAGAAAAGATATAAGAAGTATAATTAACCCTCAGAATATCTATCATGATTATTTAATAGAATCTCTTAAAGAAATTGACTCTATTCTTTAACGATTAGTCATTAAGCACGACTGTTTCTTCTCTTTCTAATTCGTTCATATAGAGGTTCTTCTTTCTTTTCTTCTTCCTCTCGCTCCCTTTCTCTTAATGCACGTATTCTATCACTAACTCCAAGACTCGTAAATGCATCCGGGTCTTTTTTCCAGGTCTTTTTAGCTTTTTCAAGATGGACGTGCTGTACTCGTTCTTCAACGGTCATTTTAGTTGGTTCAAAACGTTTTTTAGTCGTGGGTTCCTCGGTTGGTGTTTTGTCAAGTCGTTCAATCTGTTTTCGAATCTCATTGTTAAGTAAATTACTCAATTTTGTAGGAAATAAGATATTTGATTTTGAGAGTTCATTTGTAACATTTTTTAAGGTAATATCCATCAAATCGATTATTATAGATTCTTGTGCAGATTCACGATCAGAGATAAGGCACACATGATCTTTAAGAATTGCTTTACAGATTTTATGACGGACTCCGGATTTTGGGCTTGTATAAATTTGACATTGAGGATATTCTATCGTAGCGCTAGGAGACTGTTCTATAATAATACTTTGAATTTCATCCATTGTCAAAGGAGGTTCGTCTCGTTGAGCAGTCGACACATCTGCAACTATTTTTATATTTACGTCACCTCTGATCTCTGTTCGCTCAATGACAAATATATGAGCTCCAACTGGTTCAGGAGTTTGTACTCGCTCTGCAAGCGTATCAAACAACCAATCAAAGGATTCTGTTACGCCTTCTCCTGTCTTTGCTGAAGTAGAAAAGATTTGAACTCCTGAAATAGCATCAGCTTCCGCTAATTGTTGAAGTGAGAAACTAGAAATGAATTCTGCTAAGCCTGCAGCCTCAGGGAGATCATTTTTATTTGCTAGAATTAAAAGAACGGGTTTATTCCTTGCCCATCCTAAACATAATTCTAATGCATCCCTTGCTTCTTGAAATCGTCCTTGATCTGCTGCATCGACCACAAAAACTACCGAATTTGCTTTCGGAACAAAACTTCTCCAGAATGTATTCCGAAAAGTTTCTTGGCCTCCCACATCGTATGCTTCAACAGAAATTCCCCTATATTTGAATTTATCAACGTTGAATCCGCTGGTTGGCATTAGTAAACTAAAGAATTCACCTTTTACTAACCGTTTCAAAGTAGCAGTTTTCCCAGCATTCTCTAATCCAACGAATGCCATTCTTGTAGCGACGCTACTTTTGCTCAACCTACTTTTTCTCCAGTATTCCTAAATAAAACTTCCTTTGTAAGACGTTTTATAATTCTTTCACGCTTTTCTTTAGCGATAGTCAGATAATCGGACAATTTAGGTTTTTCGTTAAAGCTTAATCTTCTCTGTTATTTCTAATCTTTTTGTAACATGTAAGTTTTGATTTTTAACTTGTATCTATTTGTTTTTCCTTATAGCCTGTTTTTGTCTTTAATTGATATTTCAAAACATATTCTGTTAGAATAAGTTCTCTGATGTATTAAAGAGTAGAAACAACTTTTTTACTTCATAGTGGTGAAAAATTGAATATCTGGAATCTTTAAGGATGCCAAAATTTGTTTTCGGGTCTTACAACCGTAACAAGGATCGCGAAAGACTATAAGAAGCTCATTTGCTGAGTGCCACTCAGCTTCGGCAAGGCTTCTATCACATGCACAAATTACAACCTGTGGTATTTCAGTAACTTTTGGCACTTTCTTCACACTATAATGAATGAAGTAAATCATTCTTATAACTTTTAATTAACTATCAACTTCTTAGTCTTCTTCTTACTATTGGATTTTTTGAGGATAAATCCTTTACAACAGATTCAAAATGCTGGCTTTTATTTATCTGGAAGGAAAAGAATTGACCTGATCGTCCTATCTTATCCCTTCGAGACAGAACGCGTACTCTTTCTTCTACTATACTTATATCCACACCTAACTCTCTTGCAACTTCATGTTCTCTTCCTAAAATGCTTTCTTCCCAATATCCCTCAGATGTTGGATTAATAAATAGTAATCTCTTATTCACACCTTTAACTCGAAACAATTCTTCTTTTTTTTCTAGATCATTAAGAGCGAGAAAGCCTGAAAATTTGTAGAATTCAGTTTCCCGGTCCTTTAGATGACTTAAAGGAAATACCACTTCGACTTGATCTAAAGTAACAATATGTCCTTTGATAGCATGGTTTGGTGTGGCCATCGAAATTCTTTTTTCAGCGATTACATTATTGGAATCAGAAGGATTTAAGGCATATTCTATCATATAAGACGGAATGGATTTTAATATCGAAATATCAATGTCACTATATTTGTCTACGTCACCTCTAGCGATACTTCCATGCACTATCGTATTAGAAATTCCATTCTCCTTAAGAATTTCCAAAACTTCCTTAGCCTTCTTTCTTAGGTTTATCAGAATTTCTTTATTCTTAGAAGAATAGCAATTAAACTGTTTAATATGTGCAGGTGCAATTTTCTCTCGAGGCGACTCTCAAAACCTCCTTCCGGATGTGATATAAGTTGTAATATGATCAACTCTCGAAAATCTTTTCCTAAGATTTTTCAATTATGCAATAGAATCAGAGTGTGTTCTTTCTGATGTTGAAATGTAATTTGATATTTCGTTTTCTATCTTCATTTCTAATGTGATATTACCGTTCTAAAAGACTTATACAACTCTTAGCAACCATAGACATCTATGACATACTCCTCATTGTTGCGGCTAATTTCCTGGTTCACAGAGGTGTGCCTGAAACCCTCAGGTCTTACCACTTCTCCA
>JAEOTI010000271.1 GCA_016839955.1 Candidatus Hodarchaeota archaeon
TCTAAAAAGCAGTCAACTAGCCGTGGTTGCCTATATACCTTCATTGGTAGTATACAATTTTGAGCTAAATAGATTTGAGTGTCACTAATGAAGAAACATACTATTATGTAGTCACTGCTGTTAATAGTGTAGGTGAAAGCACATACTCTAATGAAATTAGCGCAATCCCCCAACTCTCGATTTCTACAACAATTACCAGACCTGGTTGGAATGTCCTCCTTTTGCTTTTCTCCTTATTTGCCCTACACCAGTTGAAACAACGTAAGAAAAGATCTTGAATTCTCCCATTTTCCCTTTGTTCCTTTTTCTCCGAAGTATGAACGTACATCAGATAGATCAAATAGAATTGGATTTTTCCAATGAAAATTCTTTCATTCCAACGTTAATTTTCCAATTGGCTCCATATAATCATATAGATTCATTCAATTTCTGAATAAAAGTATTCATATCTGACCATAGTTTTTTATATCTCACACGTAGACCCCCTGGGAGTTTAACACCGAGAGAATTATTAACTATTTTCACGAGACTCATTTGTTCGTGGACATCAAGAAAGGAGCTCAGAATTTTAACATACCAAGTTTATAATAACACTTCCTGATGTCTTATAATCTTCTTTAAGCTGTTTTATTATGTTCAATCTTTGTTCTTTTATGAGTTTTATGTGATTACTAAAATTTTTCGTCCGTAGGTTTTTTAACAATCTTTTTAACACGATTAAAGTTGTGTTTTTTACTGGCATAATATATTGATCTTCAATTCTCCTGATGTAAATACTTAATGCCGTTTCTACAGATTCTAACCAAGTTTCAGCGTTAAAATCTCGAAAGTTGATTGCATCCCAAACAACAACAGAACTTTTTTCCTCATTAATTAGTTTGGAAATCCAAGACAGATTGATTTTTGCTGTATGAATATTTCTATTATCTAGTATTAAGAAAGGATATTCATCATAATTGGACAATAAAAATGCTCCAATTGCAATTGACAAAAGGAAAATTTCGTGAGAATTCACCTTTTGCTCAAGATCCAATTTAATTTTTTTTTCTGACAACCTAGGAGAAAGGATCATATCATACTCCGATTTAAATTGATTCTTCTTCATCAACGATGTAATTAATAAAAAACTGGAAAAATTAACAATTATTGAGTCTATGATTCTAATTTCTTCTATACTGTCAGCAATCTTCTCAATTCCAAGATCAGTTCCGTATAACTCACTAGACCATTCTTCCTTTCTAATACCAAATATAACTTGACTAATAGAAAGGTCTTTTATCTTCAATGGGGATTTAAGAGTGGTAAATGGACTATAAGCTCTTTGATTAAAATCAATCCAATGAGTACCTGAATTTGGTTGATTGGCAAATCCGTCAAAGAACCCTGCAAAACCTGTGACGACATCTTGCATTTTATCAGGTTCGAATAAAATACGGTGATTAAGTACATTCTTCACATTTCCTAGCGCTTCTGAATATCTTGCTATTTCGCGAAGCATAGGCTTTATCAGACTACTTTTGAATTCATTATGAAGACCCTCCCAGTCATGAGTCGTAAGATAGTTGTTAAATTTAGATAGTAATTCATCTCTCTTTTTACCTTCTGTTATACGTATATTCCTTAACCAAATAATCTCTAGAAGCGAATGACGCTGATATTTTGTATCTAAAACGCTCTTCATGATTAGAACTAGACCTACAATGAAAAGAATAATAGAAATCATATTAAAGATGGAATTATTATTGTGAATTGTAATATTGGTCAATGAATACAAAAGATTATTTTTTTCCTGAAAAGTTAACCAAGCAATAATCCAAATTGTTATCCCTAAGAATGCTTGTGCGATTGGAGCATCTCTAAGTTCTTTGTATTCCTTTGTTTTCCTAATTCTTTTGAGTTGGCTTCGGAACCAAATACTCTTTTCATTTGGTATTATAAATTCTTGGAGCCATCCCATCCAAGCTGTTCCGATCAATGAAACTATCGTAGACCCGATAATTAATGTTATAAAAATCATACCAAACAGTGTACTTGAACTTATTAGGTTCGGTAATTCTCCTAGATAACTAAACAGTAACAATAAAGAGGAAAATACCAAGCTAATAAATGCAGCAGTTGATTTAGTAACCTCTAGCTTGGGTAAAATAATCGAACTTACATTTTTCACCTTCTAAGTTTATCTTTGTAAAAAGTGGGTTTTAATATGTTTCTAGCCTAGTTAATCTAAGTAAGGGGAAAACGTTCCTAAAAAATTCTAAAACTATCATCATTGACGTATTAGATCTATTAGAGTGGCTGAAAGGGATGGAATTAACCAGTCTTCAAATACGGTTTTTTTATACTAGAATCACTCAAGTTCCTCAGACTGACCTCCTTAGTAATTATCCTGAGATACATTTACAATATTTACTGATATTTTCTCTAGTAAATAATATTCCACTTTCGATTCAAAACATATACAACAATTCTAATACTTTTATTTATGATCTTTCTTGAAAAAGTGAAAATAATACATTAATATTAGGTTGCAAGTGTGCTCCA
>JAEOTI010000272.1 GCA_016839955.1 Candidatus Hodarchaeota archaeon
CAGGAAGAGAGCTAAGATCAGAATATAAAAAGTTACGTGAAGGGAAATATTCAGATTTACCAAAGTATTCAAATAGAGAAAATGCTTTGAAAGAACTACAGAAGCTTGAAGAAACCTATCCTGATCAATGTATTCAACAACGAGATGAAGGACAGTTTTTTGGATTTAAAGAAGTGGGAAAGGCTAATCTAGAAAGATTTACACGATATATCCCAATCCCTGCAGTTAGAGAAGCATCTGAAGATGCAACAGATATGAAAGGTACTCCATTAACAGAAATTATGGACTTAGTGGTACGAAGTGTTTTGGTACAAAGAGAAGACATTATGAAATTACAGGAAGGGACACAAAATCAATATGATCAGATTATGGATCCTAACAAGTTCGAAGAATTACGGACTCTGGAAAAGAATTTGAATATTACTCTTAGGAATTATGTTCCAGATGCGGGTGTTGAATTAACTTGGTTAAAAAAGGATGTAATTAACATTCCTTTACCCAAAGGAGAAATTAAACTTGTAGAGGACGGATATTCTGCATCTGTCGAACGTGTAGGCCATGGCTTACAACGTGCTTTCATTTTAACTATGCTTCAACTTCTGGCTATTGCACAAGCACCAGTGAAGGAAGAAGTAGAGGAATCTTTAACAGAAACTCCAAACTTAATCATAGGGATTGAGGAACCGGAGCTTTACCAACATCCTAATAGACAACGACATCTGTCTAAAATCCTCTTAAAACTTGCAATGGAAGGTATAAAAGGAGTGGTAGACAGTACGCAAATTATTTATTGCACACATTCACCGTTGTTTGTAGATATGAAACGTTTTGACAAAATACGAGTATTTCGTAAATTTCAGATAGATCCTAATAAGCCAAAGCAAACAAAAGTAATTTATACAACTCTAGATGAAATAGCAAAAATAATAGAAGAAGCAGATGGACAACTTGAGGGTACTTATAGTGGAATGACTCTGGAACCCCGCCTTCAAACACTTATGACACCATGGATGAATGAGGGATTTTTTGCTGATGTTGCGGTCTTAGTGGAAGGAGAGGAAGATAGAGCAGCGATACTTGGAGTAGCCAAAGTTCTTAATCACGATTTAGAAAGCAAGGGGATTTCTGTAATACCCTGTATGGGAAAAAACAACCTAGATCGACCAACTGCTATTTTCAGAGAATTACAAATTCCAGTGTATACAATATGGGATAGTGATAATGGAAGTAAAGATGCAAAACCAGAAGATAATCATAGATTACTAAGGCTCTTTAATCAAGACACTGAGGATTATCCAGAGAAAGTCTCAAATAACTTTACTTGTTTTAAAAAGGATCTTAATACCACACTATGTACAGAGATAGGTGATCAGCTTTTTAATAACCTTTTAGAGGCATCTTGTGAAAAATATAACTTAGGCAAGAAAAAATATGCATATAAAAATCCAATTGTTATCCAAGCAATAATTGAGGAAGCTCAAAAGAAGGGACAGTCTAGTAAAACTCTAGAAAATATCATTTCTCATATTATCCGTCTTAAAGAAAAAATGGAGTTTCAACCTTGACTACGTTTCTAGCAGGCAGGTATGATGTAAATCAAGAGATTACAGACTATGATTCAATAACGAACGTTCTAGGATCGCCTATAAAAACTTTTCACTGTCATGATAATATCTCAAACCAAAAAGTCGTTCTTAAAGCCATATCATTTCCTAAAGACCCACGTTTACATGATTTGGCCATTAATATTTGGGAACAGGATATTAGGTTATCAAGAAAGGCTATATCAACAGGTAATGGTTTAAGTTTACTAAAATTGTTGGATGCAAGACTTGATCAGACTGAAGGACTGCTAATAGTAGTGTTAGAATATTATGAAGATACTTTATCCAGTTTTATTGATTCAAATTCAAATAATAAACTCTTTTCAAAAGAAATTGATTCAAGAAGAAAATTTTGGGAAATGTTTTTACAACTAACACAAGGTCTAGATGCACTACATGATTCAGGACTACTTCATCGCAGTATTTCTCCTAAGAGTATTTTCCTTACTGATGATGAAAAAGTCCCGCTTCGCTTAGGTAATTTTATTTGGGGAGTATATCTTCATTCATTGGTACAAGTACTTAGTAAAAAGGATAAAATACTTTCCGGAGAAAGGATTTGGGACATCTATTGTGCCCCTGAAATTGTACCATATTCTGATGAAACTAGGACAAAAAAAGGAGAAACTTTCACATCAGATTTGTTCGCATTAGGAATGGTTATCACTCATTGTCTATTGCATGAGTTTCCAACCATAGAACCTAGTGATTTAAGAATCCGTTATGAATTGATTAATGAAATCAGAGAAGAAATTTTGAACTCTGATGTCTTCATCTTAGAAGAAGAAAGAGAATTACTTCTTAGTCTTGTGGATGTAAATAGGATTAATAGACCGTCTTCTACAAAGAGATTATTAGAACTGATAAGTGGGATTATAAATAGTCTTGTCAAAGAAGAAGATTTTGAAATTCTAGATAAATTGCCAATTTCATTTGATTCAAGACCAGGAAGCTACTTTTGGAGAGATTTGGAACGAGTAATTGACAAAGATTTAGCAGAAATCTCCAAAAAATTACAAGTATTTTTGGATGAAGAATTTAAGGGTTGCTTTGTTTATCCAACATTTAATAAGAATTTTCCATTGTGTATAGTAAGTTTAAATGATATATGCTACCAGTTTAGACCAAAATATAGTGCAATACGTGGCAGAGAAAATTTAACTGTAGCAGATCTCAAAATTCCACCTTTTTATTACCAAGAAAAAAACCTAAAAACAATAAAATCAGTAAAGCCAATCGCAATACTGAAGGAAGGAGTATTTATAACAGATTTTCCTTATCAAAATTATTCTACTTCGAAATGGGGAAGCCTGTTCAGTATTGCAAGGTCAATGATTGCAGAAAGTGAACACGATCCCTCTAAAGATGTTTCAAATTTTATAGATAGGTTATTTCTAATTTTAGATGCTCAAAAAGTTTTAGATAGTAAGAATATATTGAAATATAGAATAAAGTCTTCAATGGATAAAAAGGAAAGTGAATTTGAAGAAATTACTATTGAAAATATAGATTCTGAAGGTCATGAAAATTCTATTGGAAAATTAAATTTATTAGATTTTATACGGGAAATTCGAGAAAAAAGTTCAGGTAAGGTAGAATTAAGTTTAGAAAGTTCACCTTATGCAGAATTTGATGAAGCACGTATTTGGGAAGTTATACTAGCTAATCCTAGAGATAACGAAATAACACTTAAACGAAAAAAAACTAAAAGAGGTAGAAGAGCTCCACAAGTTGGATTTATAAGACCTTCAGAACTGAGGTTAGGTATTCATCTTTATAAAAGGAAAAGATGGGGAATAATCGACTTAAAGGAAAATAGGTCATTATTAGATGTATTACTATTTCCAAGAAGCACCTTATTTAGTTTAGGTCTTCCAGAAATTAATGAGGATCCTCTTGTCGACAGAATTCAGAATACCATACCGATGTTCCTCGTACAAGGACCACCTGGGACAGGAAAAACTTGGTTAGCTTCAAAGATATTGGAAACTATCTTACTAAAAGAACCAAGTTCTCGAATCTTATTAGCTGCTCATGATCACGAACCTTTAGATAATCTTCTAGAAACTGTGATAGAACTCTTACAGAATCCTGAAATAAATAAATATTATCCACCATTAGCTATACGATTATTATCTCCAGATAGAGAACTTGAATATGAACCTGATGCAATAATACGTCAATATGCTCCTCATAAAGTAACTAAAACGATCCTATCAACTGTAAAATCCCTAATTGACCAAAATCAATTGACCTTAGATGATGATTTGCTAAAAATATGGAAGGAAGAAGTAGAAAGGAATATTGAAAATTTAAGTTTCGATTGGATTGATCTAATCCAAAGAAGTTCAAATATTGTCTTTTCATCAGCAACTTCTGCTAAGCTACATTTTCTTAAGAGAAATGCTCCTCCATTTGACTGGGTTATTATTGAGGAAGCAGGAAAAGCTTATATAACAGAATTAATTTTGCCTATGAATTTAGGACAACGATGGTTACTCATTGGAGACCAAAAACAACTACCACCTTATCAACATAGGGAGATAAATCAAATTATCTCAAATATTATTGAAGAAAAAGAAAATCTTAGTGATTCAGACTCAATAGAACTACAAAAGACGAAAGAAACGCTTGCAGGAGAAACTAAATATTTTGATGACTTATACAGAAGGTTTGAGTCTACTTCAATTTTCTATTCAACAGATGAGCATTCTCGAGCGTGTGACCAATTAAAAAAACAGTGGAGATTACCACCTAAAATAAGTGATATGATTTCTACTATCTTTTATGACGGCATATTATTTGAACATGAGAAAGAGGCTCCAAACATTGGTGATCCCTTTAAGAAACCAGATTTTATAGCAAATCATGAACTAATATGGATTAATATCCCCTATTGTACTACTTTTAGAGATGCAGGAGAAAAGATTCTCCCAAATGGAGGGCATTTGAATAATTATGAAAGTAAAATAATTGCGATAATACTGAAATCACTTATTCCTAATGAATCTAATCAAAAAATAGATTTGGCGATAATAACACCATATAAGGATCAAAAAGAACTTTTATCTACCAATTTAAAATCAATTGAAACACATCTTGATCATATATTTCTTCCTTCTCTTTGTTTTACTGTTGATAGTTATCAAGGTAGACAGGCTGACATTACTATAGTTTCTTTAGTCAGAAACAATGATAATGAGGATATAAGAAGAGCTTTGGGATTTACGATAAATGAAGAAAGATTAAATGTCCTGTTTTCACGATCTAAGAAACGATTAATTGTTGTAGGTTGTATAGAGCAATTTGAGATATTTAATGAAGAGTCAGAAGCCTGTGCAATTAATGAAATTATTCAATACTTTAGAACTCATGGGAAAATAATAGATGCAAAGGAATTATTGTAATATGCGGTCAATGACAGATGAGAAACGAGACATGGATAAGCAGGCAGTGATAATGAGATATATTTTAGTACCTACTACTGTCTATGGGGGAAAAGTACAAATTAAAGAAAAAGAAACACTTTCAAAATTCCATAAATTAGTTTTGAGGTATATTGCTAGAAATAATAACCTAATCGAAGTATTAACTGGATTTGGGCTGAATCCAAGAATAATGAATGATGTTATTGTTCATTTATTATACAATAATTTGATTATCCTGGATCTAAATAACAACTATATTGATGTTGTAGATGAAGTTGCTAATCGAATTCAAGAAGAAAGTCTAGACGAGTTCTTACAGGAAGGGCAATCAAAAGAAATTTATGTAGAATGGGTTCAGGAGAGAATTTCAGGACAAATTATTTCAGAAGATCTTGTAAAAGATTATTATTTCTCAGAAAGAGCAATTGATCCTTCTGAAGTTATTGATATGAGGGATACTGGAAGAGATAGAATTATTTCTTTGAAAGAGTATTCTTCTACGATTTTAATCAAAGCAGTTAAATTCTATCTTAAATCTAAAGAACGAGATGAAAAAACAAATATAATTGAGAAAGTTGAACGAATTTCAGATTTACATTTGGTGAAAAACCAACCTTTATACCTTCCTATAAAAAAGATAAAACAAGAAGGTAAAGAACTATATTTTTTGAATACTCCTGGATTACCAGATGCTTTCGTTGATAATTTAACTAATAAATTAAATAATGAGGTAATCGAATTTGCCTCAGATTATTTAGAACCTATCCTCGATCCAATTGTTCAATATACATTTACTGGGTTCATAAAATACTGGCAAAAATTATCAAATCGATTTTTTGCTTTAAAGAAAAAAGGATTGAAAAAGAGAGAACAATTAAGGTTTGCTAAAGAAATACTTGAAATCTTAACAAATGAGAAGTCAGTCTATTTAGAAATTGTCAAAGATCACCTTAAAAGTCTGAATGAGATACGTACAATTTCTTTTAAAGGTCAAGACATTCTCCAAGAACTTTCGAAGGCGATTGAAGACGCTCAGGATTTCATAATCATAGGATCTGCTTTTATTGGTATATCTACTGTCCAAAAACTTAGAAATGTATTTCAAAAAGCCATTGAACGAGATATTAAAGTTTTGTTAATATGGGGTTTATCAGAAATTGAAGAACAGGAAGATTTAACTAAAAAAATGACTGAAATAACAGAATATCTTAATAATACTTATAATTCAGATTCTATTCAATTATTATTGGCTAAAAAACCATTTCATAGCAAATTCGTTGTGATCGATTGTTCCACAATATGGATAACTAGTTGTAATTTACTAAGTGCAGATTTTTCTAGTGATACAATAGAAGCTAATGTCATCATAAAAGATGGTCAATTGCCAATAGAAATATGTGAATACGCACTTGATAAGATAGAAAAGACAACAACATATTATGACTGGTTTTATGATTATTTAAATAGTAAAAAAGAAAATTTCATGGAAAATTTAAACAAAAATCGATTAGATTTACTTGCTCTTGTGGATAGTCAATACCAATCCGTTATTACTTCTATAGAAACATTTTTAGCAGAGTTTAGTGACGAAAATTTGGAAGAGATTTTGTCTCTGATAAAAAAATGGAATAATACGCTAAAAAGAATAAAAAAATATCCTTCTGGAGTACTAATAGAGACTTTAGAACATAGAAGATTACTATTAGCGTGCTTACGAAATGTTTCAAATCAAATAATTATTTCTTCAGATAGGATTCGATCAGAAGCAATAACCCCACCTTTTAGAAAACACTTGAGAGAAGCTATTGAAAGAGATGTGAAAATAAAAATACTTTGGGGGAGGGAAACAGAATTTGAGGATGGAACGCAAAAAGAATTATATGAAATTATACAAACAATTAAGCAACTTAAACAAGACCTGGAAGGTAAAATTGAGATAAAGGAGCAACCTTCAGGAATTCATGCAAAAATATTATCCTTTGATTCTACAGTTCTATTAATTACAAGTTACAATTTACTTGCATTTGGGGGGACAAAAAGGAGAGATACAACGATTTCGGGGGAATTAGGTATTGTAATTAATTCAAAAGTTGAAACTGCTTA
>JAEOTI010000273.1 GCA_016839955.1 Candidatus Hodarchaeota archaeon
GTTGAAATTTTCTTAGTGATAATTCCTAACGCAATACCAGTAGAATCAGTTATTGTTTGATCGCAGTATTCTTTTAAACGAGACCAATCTGTGAATTTTCCTTCTACTATTATTGTTGCGATATATTTCTCCATAAGATTTCTTGCCTCGTTTGACTTTGTCAATTTTTCTGTTCAGATAATCACAAAAAGTTTTCAAGATACACCATTTTCAAAGAGCAAAGTAATGACTACAAAACTTGTACATTTTTTGAGGATTGCTTGTAACAATGACATACCGTCGAGAGGCTTGGAATCGGTTTTTATCAACGATTATCTCTCAAATTCCTCCTTTTATTTCCCAGTACTCTTCGCATGAACAAGAGATTATTACACCATTCTATAATTTATTAGCGCAAAACAAGGTCGATACACACAAACAGCGGGATTGCTTTCTGGAAGAAATGAAAATCCTCACAAATGAGTATTATAATTCAAATCGTTATATAGAAACTCCATTCCTATGGTTTTCTGTAACTTTTTTTTTAAACGCACAGCGTCTATTAATTGAAGCATCCTTTCATGCTGATACGTTTATTCAATATCTTGTAAAAGTATTGAGAGGAGATGGTGAAGCATTGGGGGTTTTTCAACTGTTACGCCAACAAACATCTGTAAATGACATTAAATGGGAGAAACTTCAGTACTATTGTAACACAGATCTAAGTGATCCTCTCACCGAGGAACAGCTTGAAATAATTAAAGTTCTTTACACATTAGTTAATAAAACACCTATCCAAGGAATGAATCAATATTATATCACAAAAGAGATATCTGAAAAAGTATTAGTAAGTAAAAAATTCAGGGGATTGCATCACTTCTTTTCAAGGTTAGATGCACGATGGGGGGTTTGGATGTTTCCACCAGCGTTTGATTTGAGTTTAGTTATGTTTATGATAAAGATTCACAAATCAAATTCTAATTTTGATTTAAATGTGCTCAAACTTGACCAAAATTTCGTCATGGGTATGAGTAATGTCTATCAACTCCTCAAAGAGGACAATATTTTTTCTGGATTTGTTTACGTCCCAAAAAGGTTATTAAATGTACTAATTGAGTATTTCAAGGAGAATGAAAATAATAATCGACTTGAAATCATCTATTTAGAGCCAATCACATCTCTTCAAGCAGGTACATCTCTAGCATTCTATTTAGAGGGAACTGGATGGGAAAGACAAGTTATTCCCAGTACTTTCTTGAATTCTGTTGAAAGTAGAGGAAAATTTAATACTGATAAAGTTTTAGAAAGTCTTTCCAGTATCACCCCAAAAATGAAACTTGGAAAATTTACTTACAACGATTTGGATGCTCCTGAACAAGCTATAAAGCTTTATATCAAAACTTTTTCTGCTATATCATTTGCAAATCTTCCAATTGGACTCAAAGGTGATTTTCAAAATTCAGCTGTTACCCAATCCGATTTAGCTCTGCTTTCAAAGTTTTTTGCTAAGAAAATTGCATCTTCAACATTTCAATTACGTAATGCACTTTCCGAATTTAGTCTTGACATGTTTTGGATGGAGATTCCCCAAAATTCGTCTAGAACTACCCAAACCTTCCTCCACTGGTTTCCTATGTCATCAGTTATTTCCACAAAGGATAAATGTGTACTCATTACTCAACTTACACCTAACATCTTTAATTGGGTGAAGAAGAAATTAGGTTGGAATATTTTTGCAATCCAACCAATTTTTAGATCAAAAGTAATGATAGATAATTATTATAACTACCAAGATTTGCAATGGATGACTCCTGAGCTATTAGAGTGAGAAATAATTCTTTCTATGCCAATTGAGATTTATTATTTGAGTAATTTTTTATACTGAGAGAGAATATCTAAATTACCCAACATCATAATTTGATATCACGAATTGCACGAAAACAGAGTAATAGGAGATAAAGTCATGGTTAGGCTTATTTTTAAAAATAGGAATTTTTCAGAGGGAAGAGAGGAAACTGGGGATGCTTTGCTGATATTAGACGAAGCTACATCAACCGGCAAGCTCGAATACTCCCCTGGTACAGGATTAGTATTACGTAGGACTGCAAGACGTCAGGCTGAGAGTATATGCAAATCAGGTTTCCTCTTAAGTAATGGAAAAAGAATCGGATTAGGATTTAAACTAGAATCAGATGAAGATAAAATAGAAGATCGTTTATTGCAAAAAGGATATGACTATCGTTAAATTGGAACGTTCAATGCAGAAAATTTCAGTTAAGGTTGTTATCTGCGGAGATTATGCCGTAGGGAAGACAACATTTGTTTATTCCTTCCTTGATGAAGATAAAAGTCTACTAGAAGGATATAAACCAACAATTGGGGTTGATATAGGGCGTAAATCATTCATTATTGAACCCCATAACATCATCTTTCAATTATGGGATCTTTCAGGACAACAGTCTTTTAAAACAGTACGCAAACAATTCTATAATAGAAGTGATGGTGCGATACTAGTATTTGACGTTGGCAGACGAGAATCATTCGATAATCTTAATACTTGGTTATCTGAAATGATTGAACAAACTGGTAAAATTCCAATTGTTCTGGTCGCAAATAAAATTGATCTTGATGATAGAAAAGTATCTAGTCAAGAAGCAAAAACTTTCGCAACTGAAATAACAAAATCCACAGGTTTAGAAACTCCATATATTGAAGCTTCAGCAATTAATAGACATAATAACCTTGATCCATTTATTACTCTTGGAAAAATTCTCGTTAACAATATTGAGCAATGAAAATAAAAAATAGGTGATATCCTTTCGTATTTTAACCTTAGCTGATATCCATGGCAATAAAAATGCATGTACTA
>JAEOTI010000274.1 GCA_016839955.1 Candidatus Hodarchaeota archaeon
ATCCGTCTTTTTCACAATAATGATAGTAAATAATAGATTAGTAATTCTTGGGTCGTATAATTAGAATGGATTCATTACTCCCCAATGCTTTTAGAAATATAAGAAAAAATGAAACAAAACGAGATCAGGGTCTAGCTAACGAAAGCGTTAGCCTTTCCTTTGAAGCACGTATTTTGGAAGATAAAATCTCTGTTACTCCTACTTTTACCTTTTGTCAATCAAATTGTGATCAAACAGAAGATTTTAAGTCGCCTATAGAGTTACAGGCGACTTCTCTGATGAACTTTTCTTCATGAAGGTGGTTCAAAAGAATCCGATTTTGTTTCTAGTCTCGCTGTAGCTTCTTCTAATTTTTGAAATTTAAATGTCCCAAATGGTACACCTTCATTCTTTAGTCCAATTCTAAGATAGTTCACTAAAGCACCGTGAAATAGATTCATATAAAAGAACAGTAGTAAAATCATACCAGGTAAGAGAATAAAAGCCAATATAATTAGTATCATGATCTGTAATAAAAGAAATTGAGTAAACCCTACCTCTTCTTCTTGCCACTCATTTGAATATGTCACCATCCATGCTGCTACGGCGGCTAATGATCCCCACCCTGCAATATTGTTAAAAATGTTCTTTAGAGATTCTCCAACATTATTTACTACAAGAATTTCTCCAGTTGAGTCCACAACATATCTCTTCACTTCAGCATCTGACATTCCCCAAATAAGTGGATAGAAAAATAGTAGTGCTAATATTGGAATTATAAACCCAAATAAAACTACTGTTAACATTAAAGCTTCCATTCCAATTGTACTAGTACCTTCTGGTGTAGAAGACTGCTTCCACTCATCTATTATATCAGGGAAACGCCAATTAATGAATTCAAAAACCATTGCAGCAGACAACGCACAAAGAAAGGCTGGAGGTAGAATTAAATCCCATTTCCGACTCCAGAAAAATCTTCGGGTGGCTTTTACAGTTGAAAGATCTACAGTGTTAGAATTCTGTTCTATCATCCATTGTCCTTCAATTTCTTCTCCAAGAAAGAAAGTACCCCTCTCTATTATTTTCCCGAATTTTCCTCTAATTAATGATGTGGTGTAGAGAGTATAACGAGGTATAATAGTATTGATGACGCGTGCAACAGGTGATACGTGATATAGGAGTATAAAGACAACTGCAATTAAATAAGGAATCATAACAACAATTAGGTTTGGATTGATTAAACTTGGAATCAATGCTAAGAAAAATGTGAATAAAATAACAATAATTTTAACTCTCCTTGGAGAAGGTATTGTTTGAAGAATGGGTTGTTCACTCATATTCTGTACCACATATCTAAATTTCAAATAATCTGATTTTTAAACTGTATAACAACAAATTAGTCAATAAACCTAAAGTAAATTTCATCATTTTACCCTTGTTTTATTATTTTTCTATCTAGATTCGGATTGAAACCCAATTTTTTTATTTTTCTATCTAAATTAAGGTTTGAGGAAGCTAAGATCAAAGAGAAGGTTTAAAAAAATTAAAAATCTTACTATTTCTCGTTACAGCAGAGTTAATTATTAACTAATGATAAATAGGATAATTATTGAAGCTTCAAGCAAGGCTTAACAAAAAAAAAAGAGAGGATTATACTAAATCCTATATTTAGGTTGTAGCGTTTTATGTTCGGACAATCAAGGGTCCGTAAACTCTTAACGGATCAGGGAGCCCAACGAGTTCAGAAGCTCGCAGTGGAAGCTCTAAATGAAGAAATTGTCCGATTTGGAAAGGTAATTATTCAGATAGCCCTGAAGGATATGGAAAAAAACAATCGGCAGACGTTTCAAGAGGAAGACATTGATGTAGCTCTTACTAAATATAAATCAGGGGATTATGAAGTCGAAAAGGAATTTAATCCCTTTTTTCACCATATTTGGCTCTTAGACGAAGATTCTGGAATGCCATTGTTATCAAGAAGTTTTTCAGGCTTAAAATTTGATGATACTGTCTTCTCAGGTCTTTTATTAGGCATTGTTAATCTGATGCGTGAAGCAACAGGAAGGGAATTACGACATCTTGTTTTAGGAGATTTAACAATACATCTACGAAAGTTTAATTCCATTCTTATCGCCTCAATATGCGATTCGGATGATGATATTGCTATCGACAGATTAACGGCCATGATTGGCTTGGATTTCATTTCCAGATACAAGGATGAATTACATGAACGAGTAAAGGATATGGAGATTTTTAGAGAGTTTGAATCAACTTTGGAACAAGCTGTAACCTCTTCAGGAATGGAATTACCAACTCAAGTAGCAATAGAAGCTAGTTCCCCAATTGAAGCAGCAACACTCTCTCGCGAGTCGATAGAAGATATTGTTACCGGAGCAGCTTTAAGAGAAGATTTACAGTCCGCACTAAAATTACTCAGAGAACATCCCGTATTTAAGAAAAAAGAATGATATAGTCGGTGTACACTTTTGGAAAAAAGTGAATTCTCAAAAGATCTTGTTCGGCCCTCCAAAGCAATTCGATCCGTCGAAAAAATTGCAGAGATGCAAGAGAAACAAGAAGCAATTAATAGTCTTTCAAGCGTTTTACAAAATGAAATAGATGTAATCGCTCGTTCTCTAGCAGTTGAAACTCTTAGTAAGTATGATGACGAGGAGAAGGTTTCTCAGATCTTATCTGAAGTGTTACAAGATCATTCAGCAGGTACACTCGTAAGATGCTCTGCCTCTCGGGCTTTAGGTGTTGTAGGTGGTAAGATTGCCCGAAAAGCTCTTGAAGAATCTCTCAAATCTAATGATACACACCCTTTAGTTTTAGCAACCAGTATAAAATCATTAGGTGTGCTTAAAGATCCGCAAGTGACCAACTCACTAAGTGATATTTTTTCGACGTTAGATGATCCACGATGTCCCCCCTATCTATTAAGGACTTATGCTGCTGAAGCTCTAGGAGAAATAGGATCGAACGATGGAATACCAATACTAGAAAAAATCAAACAATCTGATTCCCATAGCAGTGTTCGTGAAGCAGCAACGAAAGCATTAGATCAGATCACAGAAAAAAATAGGTAATTTGATTAAAATGTCAGATCTGCAAACCCTTTTCGCTCCAAATAGTATTGCTGTCATTGGGGCGACTGATGCGGTAGGCAAGGTTGGTTATGCTGTTCTTTCAAATCTGAAAGGATTCTCTGAAGCAGGAGGAATTGTTTACCCTATTAATCCAAAAAAAGATTCACTTCTGGGCTATCCAGCATTCAAATCTATTCTGGATGTTCCTGAGGAAGTTGATGTAGCAGTCTTTTGTATTCCTGCTAGATTTGTCATTGACATAATAAAGGAATGTGCACAAAAAAGAGTAAAATTTGTTATCTCAATAACTGCAGGATTTAAAGAAATTGGACCTGAAGGTGCCCGATTAGAACGTGAAATGCTTCAAATAGCCCATGAAAACGGAATTCGAATTGTAGGGCCCAATGTTCTAGGAGTTATGAGTACAGGCAATCCACCCATGAATGCTACATTTGCAGCAGATTTCCCAAATAAAGGAATCTTCGGATTTATGTCCCAATCAGGAGCAATGTTGATTGGGCTCCTTGATTGGGCACAAAAACGGAATGTTGGCTTTTCCAAGATAATTTCAATAGGTAATAAAGCAGACCTTGATGAATCAGACTTTATTTCTTATTTAGCTGAAGATCCTGACACTAAAGTTATATTAGCATATCTTGAAGACATCAAAAGAGGACCAGAATTTCTCAGAACAGCAAGAAGGACAAAAAAACCGATTTTAGTTCTAAAATCCGGTTTTAGTAGTGCAGGAGCACGAGCAGCTAGCTCTCACACTGGTTCTTTAGCTGGAAACCGTACAGCGTATGAGGTAGCTTTCGAAAGAGCGGGAATATTACTTGTAGATGGTGTGGGAGACCTCTTTCAATTAGCAAAGGCATTCCAACAACCTCCTTTAAAAGGACAAAACATCGCAGTATTAAGTAATGCAGGCGGTCTTGTGATTACCAGTGCTGATTCAATTGAAAAATATGGTCATGGCTTACGAACAGAACCCCTACTGACAGAAACAATCAAAAGACTTGAAGAAGCCTTCCCACGAGAAGCAGCAGTAACGAACCCCGTTGACATTTTAGGAACGGCTCGTGGTGATGATTTCAAACGTGCACTTGACATCATTTCAAAAGATGAAAGTGTAGGCGGCATCCTTGTAGCGTTTTGTATGGCAGCAACTTCACAACCCATGGAAACCGCTAAAGCCATTATTGAAACCAGCGAAAATACTGATATTCCAATTATCGCGGCATTTATTGGTGGGCCAATGCTTGAAGAGGCTTCTTCATACTTAGAACAACATAATATTCCGGTTTTTGATTTTCCTGATCCTGCAGCTAAAGCTTTAGGTGGAATGAATCGATTTTTAGAACTTCAAAGAGTAAAGGGGATTTCTGAGACAACATTTGTAGATTTTGATCAATCAATGGTTGAAGAAGTACTAGATGTCGTCCGAAAGGATAACCGTGTAGTATTATTGGGTTCCGAAGCAATTCAAGTAGCATCAGCATTTGGAATTACTACGCCTCCAACGAAATTAGCCACCACACCAGAACAAGCAGCCTCAATTGCTGAAGAATTTGGTATGCCAGTTGTTCTAAAAATAGCATCACCAGATTTACTTCATAAGACGGATTTTGGTGGAGTGGAATTAAATTTATCAACAAAAGAAGATATTAAAGCAGCCTATAGTCGAATTGTAACTGGTGCACAATCTTTTATGTCAGATGCACGGATTTATGGTTGTGATGTACAAAAACAAGCTCCAAAACCAGTCGCTGAATTATTTGTTGGTATGGCATTAGATCCTGTCTTTGGACCGATGATTGCTTTTGGTTTGGGCGGAATATTTGTCGAAGTTATTCGAGACGTTTCCTTTGCATTAGCACCCTTATCATTACGGGATGCAAGGAAACTTATTACATCAATTAAAGCTTATTCTATCATACGAGGAGTAAGAGGTCAACCTCCAGTCGACATGACCTCATTAGAGGAGACTCTCTTGAGGCTGTCTGCTTTAGTAACAACACTACCTGTGGTGGAACTAGACATTAATCCATTGTTTGGTTATTCCACTGAAGTCAATGCACTTGATGTTAAAATTACACTTCATTCATCCTTTTTAAAGAAAGGAGAGACGAAAAATGACTAGAAGTATATATTTTACCTCAGGCCAGACCGGCACTGGAAAAACAACATTAGCTTTAGCCTTGGCATTACGATTAAAAGAAGAAGGACATAATGTAGGCTATTTTAAACCCTTTGGTTGGGCTGTACGTGGTCAGGCCACTGGAAAGGTAGACATAGATCGTGATGCGGATTTTTTCAAAGAAATTCTTGAAATGAAGGAAGATCGATCTATAATTCAACCAATTTCTACTGGACTCGGTTTTATGGAAGCTGCAATTGAACAAAGAGGTGATTTCCAAGATAAAATATTTGCAGCTT
The DNA here is from genome assembly GCA_016839955.1 of Candidatus Hodarchaeota archaeon. The sequence goes on from JAEOTI010000274.1 coordinate 5,508, forward strand.
TCCGAGAATTAGCAGGCGCTTATGATTTCCTTATTATAGAAGGTGTTCAAGGAATAGGATTTCTAGAATTTGTAAAATTTTCTGCCCCACGATTGGCAACGATATTTAGTAGCGATCTTATATATATAGAAAGAGCAGATATTGCTCGAACGATTGATAATACAATTCGTGACGTTAACTTTGCTACGCGTCTTGGTGCAAATGTTCCAGGTGTTATAATCACAACTGTTCCCCCACATGCTGTTGACCTCTTTAAAGGCCAATTCAGTGATCTTCTAACTGCATATTCAATAAACATCTATGGAATTATCCCTGTTGCTCCTTCAACAGCTCTTGCGCCCCGTGCAAAAGAAGTTGCGGAATGGTTGAATGGGGAAATTCTAGTAGATGCAGGTTTAGACAAAGAGATTACTCATTTGAGCGTTGGAGCTATGACACCAGAACAGGCGCTGAGATATTTTCGACGACACACGGGGAAAGCAGTAATTACGGGGGGAGATCGAACTGATATCTGTCTTGCGGCCCTTGAGACGGATACTAATTGTTTGATATTGACTGGAAACATTTATCCCAGTGTCACTGTCTTAACTAAAGCAGAAGAAAAGAATGTGCCGGTTATATTGGTCCCTCATGACACCCTTTCTACTGTTAGACAGTACGAGAAAGCTGAAGCTATAGGGACAGACCATCCTCGTAATTTGGAACAAGCCAAAAATCTCACGAAGTTCCTCTCAGAACATGTAGACTTTGATGCAATTATTAAACTTCTAAACCAATAATCCCTTCTTTAGGGCAATTTATACACTTGCACTTATTGATCTTATTCGAGTGATAATCATGGATACTCAACGAGAGAATTTCAATCGATTCCAGCAACTCTTGCAAGAAAAAGGGATCGAACTTAGTTTCTTAGTTCCAAGTCCTAATTTCTTCTACCTAACCGGGATCGAAATGGAGCCTTTAGAAAGATTAACAGCAATAATTGTACCCGCTAAAGGTGACCCATCTATTGTCTGCCCAAGTTTTGAAGAAGCTCGACTTCGTAAGCTCACATGGATTGACAATTTTTTACCCTGGGAAGAAGATGATGATCCTTATAATCTTGTTTCCTCAGAAATTAAAGACACTCCTTCAGAAAAACTTGGTATTGACGGATCTGTTTCTTTTGAAATTTGTATGAGATTAAAAAAGCTCGGAATTAACTTGATGACTGCTAAACCAATATCCGACCTTCTTGGGAGATTAAGAATTCACAAAACAAACACTGAACTAAATTTGATGAGAAAAGCCTCTGAAATAATCAGTAAGGCAATACAAACGGGACACAATAATATTTCAGTAGGTATGAGTGAAATGGAACTTCGTTCTATTATAGAACAGACCATTTACTCCAATGGTGGTATTCCCAATCATGTTTTAGTACAATTTGGTAAAAACTCTTCATATCCTCATCAAGATACAACTAATAATACATGTAAACAAAATGATGTCGTTCTAATTGACATTGTTGCGAAATATGAAGGATATTGTAGTGATGTGACGCGGATGGCAGTTTTTGGTCCCGCTTCTAAGGAACAGAAGCAACTATATGCGGTCCTTCAGAAAAGCCAGAGAGCAGCAAGGGAATTTACAAAAATAGGAGTTTTAACTTCAGAAATAGATCGTGTCGCCCGTAATTCTATGGATAAGGGACCTGAAAAATATAGTCAGTATTTCATTCATCGATTAGGCCATGGTATTGGAATAGAAGCTCACGAACCCCCTTACATAGTTGCAGGAGCCCAAATTCTTCTAGAACATGGAAACACTCACACAATCGAACCAGGATTATACTTTGAAGGAAAATTTGGATTTCGAATTGAAGACACTGTAGCTATTGCAACTGAAGGAGTAGACGTTTTAACAAATCAATTAATACGGGAATTAATTGAAATTTAACTAATTTCCCTCATTCCTCTGAATCCTAAATTTGTCAATAATTGTCTCCCTAAAATCTCTCACTCAAACAAACTCAAATATTATTTTGATTGTGCTGAAATTACGAGATTCTGAGTTAATCCAGTAAATACCTTTTCTACATTGTTACCTGTTTTTGCTGAAGTTGAAAACTGAAGAACTGCTCTGAATTCCTTAGCTACACTTTCAAGATCAGAATTAGCATCTTTAATTTCGGAATTTGACTCTAATAAATCAGCTTTGTTTGCTAAAACTACAATTTGGGCTTGTGGAATTCGATTTTGTACATCAATGTACCAAGAACTAAGGTTTTCGTAACTTCGAGGATCTTTTACATCCCATACTAAGATACAACCTGCTGCTCCTTGATAAAAGTGTTCCTTTACTTGTGTATGTCGCATATGTCCTGCTAAATCCCAAATTTGGAGTAAAACTCTTAGAGAATTGGAATATTTTTCCGAATCGATGGTTTTAGAAATAATATTCAATCGCTTAACAAGAAAATTTGCCCCTAATGTTTGTGCATAGTCGCCTGCTGAAAAAATGTTTTTTAGATACCGCAGAATGAGACTTGTTTTCCCAACTCGGGGCTCACCAAGTACCACTAGCTTGAAGAGATACTCATAATTGAGGTTCATAACTAAAACCGGAAGAGATCCTTTAATGTTTGAAAACGTAGCTCGTTAGGTCATAATTGGTTGAAATATAAGCAGACGAACTTATAAACTCAAACTAGTTAATTAATCATTTCATATCTATACTTTTATTTTGAAAATTCCTTTTTATTAGATTTTATTTTTTGAAAATTTAATAACATTAATCAAAATAGTACAAAAGACTGGAAAAGAAATTTCTTTTAAATAGGCTGAAAACACGGACCAATCAATCCTTGGTGGTTATTTAGAGAAAATGACATCAGAAAACCAAAATTCAGTTGATTTCTTTGAAAAAACGATGATTACGGATAAGAATGACTATAATGCATGGAATAAACTCGCTATAGCAAATATAATAGCAAAACAACGTATTAAAGCCATCGCTTGTTGGAAAAAATCCCTTAAAATCAAAAAAAATCAAATTGACACACTTAACAACCTTTCTACCGCACTAGTGGAGGAAGGATGTATTGAGGAAGCTCTAAAGTATTATCAACAAGCAGTAAATCTCTCTCCAAACTACGCGTTAGGTTGGAAAAATCTAGGTAGAACCTTAGTTACCGCTAAAAAGTATAATAAGGGTATTAAAGCCCTTACAACTGCCCTAACACATAATCCAAATGATCAAGAAATTCTCATTTTTTTAGCTCAAGCTTCCTATTCAATTGGTGATTGGAAAAAAGCGTTAGAGAATCTTCACCTTATTCTTCAAAATGATGGTGAAAATGATCTTGCATATTATAACAAAGCGTGTATCCATGCTATTCTTGAACAACATGATGAAGCTTGTCAAAACTTGGATAAAGCTATTAAGAGGAACAATCAGTGGTTAAGAAAAGCCAACCTCGACCCTGATTTTGATAAAATTCGTTCTACCATAAAATTTCAAAATTTAGTAAAAGAATCAAATTTGTTCTAATCTTCCCTCAGCAATAAAGTATTCGCGAATTGGAACATCAAGTAAACGAATTTGTTCTTTCATATATGGAGCAGTTAGAACAAAAATGAGTGCATGCCTTTCTTTTAACATTTTTTCAATCCAAGCAATGAAAATGTCACTTTTGAAAGCATCTAAATAGAGATCTGGGCAATCTCCAATGAATATTGAATCTTCTATTGCAGAAGCAAGAAATGCAACAGAGTTGATAAACTGGCGTTTCATTCCACCACTTAAGTCTAAAAATCGATGTAACAAGAAATCATCAGGAAGACGCCAATCTTGACGTAGATAATGAACTGCTCCTTCTTTAAAGGGAAGGATTTTGGCATCTTCAGGAACAGGTTTTGGTTTTAGTCCAGCTTCTTTAAGCCATTTCTTTGTTTTAGGTAAATATGGTCGGAATTTTGGACGACTAGTTTTTGTTAATTCATAGAACTGGAGACCTGGGAAATACAAACGGACAGTTTTCTGAATAATTGTAATCAATTTTTGACTGATGATTTCTCTTTTTCTAAAGTCTGGAAGAAAATATGCCCAAAATGGTCTATCATCGTAACCGTGATAAAATCTTAGTGATTGCCAAATACGAGCAGTGTTTAGAAATGGATAAAATGCTACAATCTTCTCTGAATGTTGTGTGTGTAAAACTGGAGAACCACGAACCGTGACATCTCCTTTTGTAACGCCCTCATACCCAGTAAGAACATTTAGGAGGGAAGTTTTTCCTGGTGAGGTCTGACCAGCTCCTTCAATTAAGACCAGTTCACCACGATATACCTCAAAATTAATATCGATTAACCTGAGTTTGTCTCCAGTTTTAAGCCAGACATTCTTCAAACGACAAATAGGTTCTTCTTTTGTTTCGTTTGTCAATTAAATCCCTTTTAAATACTAGAAACCTCAGAAAGAATTATTAATCAATATTTTCACTGAATTGTTCTTTAAGTCGATTTATTTTCGTTTCAAAGAGAGATTTTTGAGCTTCCGAATATTTTCCAGATGCAAGGAGTGTTCTAAGTTCCTTCATTGGAGCTCCAAGTAAAAATGCTCCAAACACCCTAATGAGATAATCTTCATCAGTTACAACAACACTCTTCAATGTTGGTACACGAGTATGTGGTTCAGGGGAAGGTTCTGGTGTCTCTTCACGACTAGCAACTTCCCGTAAAACTCTTCCAGATTCGACTATAGGAGCTTCCTTCTCTACTGGTTTTAATGGCTCTTGAATCACAGTTGGAGGACGAATTGGTTCCACTTTACGCTTTGGATCTTTAAGCATAGTAAAGATTTCTTCTCTTTCATCAGGTTCAATAACCTCGATTTCTTGTCTGAGAGCGTTTTGAAATCTAATATTTCTTGCAGCCCTTTGTGCAATGGCTCGCATCATAGCAGAAGGTTTAGGAAGAACGAAAATGTTACTACCGGTTGAAATGATAAATGTTCTTTCTATTTCTAAAATTACTTCTAAAGTCGATTCTTCAACAGTACCATCCATTAAAACTTCAACAACTTGGATTGAAGCGTCTGACATGTTATACTCCACCTTATTATTGTTTAACTTGTATTATGTTAATTAATTACTAGAAAGAAAGTAAAATATCCTTTTTTTCCGTTTAAAATTTAATCCTTGTTTTACTTTAAAATTTCGATGAAGTACTTTGACGGTCAGTTTTCTACTATTTTTTGTGGTTTAAAGCTTTAAAAAAAAAATAAAATCAATTTATTAGGTAAAAATAGCAAAATAAGGCTATTTCTTTAAAAATTGAGGGTGATCTTGCATATTGGAAGAATAAAACGTTGAAGAAAAACAAAAGAGACCTATCCCTCCCCCTTAGAAGTATTAGCTCATGTGGGGTTTAGCTTTATAGAAGTGAGAGCGGAGATCATTGAAATCTGGAATGCGTATCACAAGTTCATTTTTACGAAGGATTTCTAGACCATATCGTACTGTTCTTGAACTTAAAGTAGTGTGATGAGATAAATCCTTACTTTTCATTGGACCTCTCTCAACTAGAGCGAGAAATACTGTTCGTGCGCTCTTGGGTAAATCTTTAGTGACCATAATCACTTCTTGTGGACTTAACTCTTGACTTAAACTCATAGTTTGTTACTCCTGAAAAAGAAAGTTAACTATAGTGTATATCCTCAAGTTAACTATAGTGTACGGTTTCAATTATTAACCTTTCGGCAAATAGTAATTCTCTCAAATTGATAAGAAAATCCATTAATTCTTTTCAAAATTGCTTATTTTTTATCTTAAATAAAGTTTCTCTTTTCTTTTATATCTTTTAATGATAATTTATTTTAAATCATATCTTTACAGGAATTTAAGAGATTTATAGAAAAATTTAGATGAATAAATGTTTTGAGACATTTCTAATTAAGGGAATTATTGGTTTTTGCTGAAAAGATTGTTCTTTAATAAAAAATAAGAGATTGATAAAATTAGAGTTTGGTTCTCATCTTCTCGATCTCAATATTCTAAATAGAGAAAAAATCGTTTTTATGTGGTCGATTTAATGTCTGAGAGCAAAGACGCCCCAAAACAGATTGGAACGACGTATATATTTATTAGTGATGAAAAGGGTATCTCAATTGTAATTGATACCAATCGGTGTAAGGGATGTGGACTCTGTGTCGCAACGTGCCCCGAATTAGCGATTGATTTCCCAAAAATGGATGGTTTATTCTCTCCACGGGGAAACAGGATGCCTTCTGGTTATCCTGACCGGTGTATTCGATGTCGAAGATGTGAGCGAATATGCCCAGATTTTGCTATTTTCATACTCGACTAGGTGATACTTATGGTAAAAGTATCAGATCTTGAAAATTTGCCTAGAATCAGAACAGGAGAACATTTTCAGACTGGAAATTGGGCAGTTTCAGAAGGAGCATTAGCAGCTGGCTTAACAAACTATTATGGTTATCCAATAACGCCTTCAAGTGAGATTGCTGAGTTTCTTTCCGTTAGATTGCCGGGAGTGGGTGGTAGTTTTTGGCAACTTGAAGATGAGATTGCATCAATCATTGCATGTATTGGATCTTCTTGGGCAGGGGGACGATCTATGACAGCAACTTCGGGGCCAGGCTTTTCTCTTATGATGGAAGGACTTGGATTGGGAACGATTACAGAAACACCGTTAGTCATAGTTAATTCTATGAGAGTAGGCCCATCTACAGGAATGCCAACATCTCCAGCTCAAGGAGATTTTATGCAGTCTCGATTCGGTTCTCATGGTGATTTTACAGTCCCTGCATTAGCTCCGTCCACAGTTCAGGAGTGTTTTAATTTCACTGTTCGGGCGTTTTCTATTGCTGAAATTGCGAGAACACCAGTTATTATTCTTCTTGACCAAGTTTTATCATCAATTAACGAACGAGTAAACATTCCAAGCAAAGAAAATGTTGCTACGCTGGTTTATGATAGAAAAATGGCAAGAGGAAAATTCCCAGAGGATTTAGTAATTCCCATGAAACCTTTTGGCTGTGGAGATCATGTTTTTGGGACAGGGTTGACTCATAATGAGCGAGGAACTCCAGAGTTAAGCGAAAAAACTCATCAAGCGTTAATAAACCGTATTTTTAAGAAAGTTAAAAAGACCCAGAAATTGTTACCCGGACCTGAATTTATTGACTGCGAGGACGCTGAAACAATTATAATTACTTATGGGTCTCAAGCAAGACCCGCACACGAGGCGGTACTCCGAGCTAGGGATCAAGGAATTTCTGCAGGACTTATTCGATTGCGTACATGTTGGCCTTTTCCAATTGAAACAATTTCTAATATTCTAAAAAGTACCAAGGTCATTATTGTCCCAGAGATGTCATTAGGACAGTTGATTTGGCCAGTTAAGTTTTATTACGACGGACCGGCTTCTATTATACATCTTCCAAAGATTGGAGGAAAAATTGTTGGTGCTACTGAAATATTTCTAGCTCTAGGAGGAAGTTTGGCTTGATTGAATCCCCAATTCATCCCCTAGATCGCTATCTACGAGCCCACCGGCTTCCTACTGTTTTTTGCCCTGGATGTGGTATCGGAACGACCTTAGGAGCGTATATTCAGGCTTTAGAGAAACTTGATGCCTTAGACACCGTTGTTACGGTTTCAGGAATTGGTTGCACTGGTCGTGTCTCAGGATATGTAAACACCGATGGATTTCATGCTGTGCATGGTCGAGCGATTCCCTTTGCTCTTGGTGTCAAGACAACTAGACCTGACCTTGAAGTTGTTGTCTTTAGTGGCGATGGTGATCTTTTTTCAATAGGTGGGAATCATTTCATCCATGCAGCACGTAGAAATCTGGATATGACTGTAATTTGTATTAACAACTTCACTTATGGAATGACAGGTGGACAAACGGCACCTACAACACCTAAATATTCAGTGACATCAACAACTCTTAAAGGAGCAACCTTACAACCATTTAATCTCGCTCATCTTGCTTCTGGAGCAGGTGCGGTGTATGTAGCACGTTATGCATTTAATCAGCAGGTACAATTGACTCGTGCAATTACTAAAGGAATCAAAAAAGATGGTTTGGCATTTATAGAAGTTGTATCTATCTGTCCAACTTTATTCGGACGTCGCAATAAACTAACAACAACAGAAATGTATCAACAGATAAAAGCGAGGACTATCAAAATAACTAATGAAGAAAAGAATAATCCTCGATTAGCACAAATTGAGTTTGAGCCTAGGGGAATGGGATACAAAAGGATTCCAGTTGGAGAATTTGTGGACATTTAATAATATTATAAAGGAACGGGAAAAAATTTGACAATGCAAATTCGAATTGCAGGGTCTGGTGGCCAAGGTATCAAATATGCTGGTAGAATTTTAGGTAAGTCTGCATTAGAAGCAGGCTTTTCAGCATCACAAATAGTTCAGTATACTCCAGCTACTCGAGGAGGTTTAATTTTCACTGACATTGTTATCTCTGAAGAACCAACTATTATCAACCCCTTTATTGAAACTCCCAATCTCTTCTGTGCATTATCACGCGAAGCTTGGAGTTATTTTGTTGATGATATTCCAGAATTTTGCCATGTGATTACTGATAAAGATTCTATTGGAGAAGTCGATCCCAAGGGAGACCCATTTGAATCAGTTCCTTTTACATCAGTCGCCCCAAAAACAAATATCGTAAATATGGTTGTTTTAGGATATTTTTGTCACAATCTGGCAATCGGTCATGAATCATTTGAACAAGCACTTCGCACTCATGGTTTTCGTGCACATGTCAGAGGTGAACGTAGTTTTCTAAGAATTGAACCTGAAGCTTTCGAAAAAGCTATTTCAGGACTGGTTGGTCCTCGGTTTCTTCAGGATAATATGAAAGCATTCGCCTTAGGTCATGATCTTTGGGCAAAAAGACATCCTGAATCCAAACCAAAGCATTGAAGGTTTAAACATCTGAATAAGTGGTTATAAGATTTGCAAGGTCCAATCAAGCTAATTAAATTGCGTTATGGTCGTAAAGTACTCTCTGTAAATTGTATTAAAGAAATTACGGGAAATTTGGTCGTTGCAGGCGCAGTAAAGGTTGGAAAAACTACTTTTCTTAAATCACTTCAAAAATTGATTGATCCAAATAATATGCGTAAGATTTATGGAATAGAATCAACCAAAAAAGTTGGTCCACAACAATTACCACGAACTTTGTTATTAGGAAAGACTGTAATAAGTGGAATGGGAGAAAAAGAAGTAAGTATGGATGATGTTTCCGTTTTCAGCACTACAGATCGCTTCAATTATTTAGGAGTGATTTCATACCTTACAAAACTAGATTCTCCTAAGAATGATAACAATTATTATTCAAAAATTACTCTAAGGGTTTTTGACTCGCCTGGTTATGCAGAAGAACCAATCCTAGGGTGTCTTGAGGAAATTGGAATAAACAAAAATCATGTAGATGATTGGAGAAATACAACATTTAGAATTACAAATATGCTAGAATTTGTTGTGAAAAGTTTCCCAACAATACTCATCGTCCTCCTTTCACCAGGTGGACCTATTGCAGATATACCTAATAAAAATAAAGGTTTTTTACTTGACCCTACAGATTCACACGGGTTTCATACTCTTCAGGAAATTATAACCGAGATGGGAAATGCCAATTATAAAACCCCTCTTGGTTTTACTCCTTTCCTTGGAAATATTCCAATTTTTGTTGCTTTCACTAAAACGGATCAAAATGGGCCGAAAAAACACTATGAAACTGAAAAAGCTAGAGCAAAAACATGGAAAGGTGTTCATTCAATTATGGACCTTTCCTCCATTCCATATGTTGGTGTTTCTGAAGCTTGGCAAAAAATTGAACAATTGCTCTGGTTATCTGCAAAGAAATTGAACTAATAAAAATCAGCTTGTAGAAGGCGTCTCAAAAATTTTTGAAATTGCTGCTATGACATCTGGGGTCATTTTCGTAATTCTTAGGTTATCAATTGATAAGGTAAATTGAGAAGTCACTAAAGCAATAACTCTATTACTAATTTTGACAACATCGACTTCCTGCCGGCTTCGAAGGGTCTTAACCCCCCGTGCGAGATTATCTCCAGTTAATTTTATTCGATTAAGATGTTCTACCTTTTCATCAGCAATTTCAAATTCTATTTCAACAACTGGATAACCAGTTTGAAAAGTTCTTTCAAAATGTTCAGATAAAACTGAATATTCCCCATAATCAAAAACAATTAGTAAAGGTTGGACTAATTCTTGAAAAAGACTAATAGCTCCTTCTTTTTCTTCAACAAAGAAAGTTGTAGGACCTATAAGGTACCGATAGAATCGTCTATAATAAGATGATCGGCTACTAAATTCAATAACTATGAGAGTAAAATTTTCAGCTAGTTCAATAGCCCTGATACGCCCTTTTACTGAAATTGCTCCAATATTTACGTAATCACGAGCTGAAAATGTTACATTCGCAAAGGCACTGGACTCAATAGGCATGCGTTCATTGATCTTATAAATAGAAAAAGCAAGATCAGGAGACAACATTCGTGATAATTTTCGAATTAATGTATGATTTGTGGAAGAATCCCTTCCATGTTTCTGTAATAAAGATAGACGGTCTGTTCCTGACATTTCATCCTTAAAACCATCTTTCTCTTTTTCTCCAAGAATGAATTGGTTAAGACATGAAGCTGGGATTCGTTCTAAGAGATCTGGTAACTTCTCTGCATCTAACAGTGGGTGAAAACCCCCGATTTTAAATTATCTACTAATGCTGGCTTCTCAATAAAAAAGCCTTTTTCACATTAACGAATAATCTCATTTTCAAAAAAATCTTTGGAATATATTATCTATTATTTGTTTATCCCAACTTGCCTAGTTCAGTGACAAATAGGCGTAATTGGTGGTAAAATTCTCGTGTTATTGATCCATCATGGATTTTCTCAGCGAGATCCTCATATAATTTACCATTAAAGGTAAGAACCATTTTATTAGGCTTTTGTTCTAAGTGTATACCTTCAAGGATATCATCTTCACTTTTCAGTTTTTTTCCCCTCAACAATTTTATCCAATGATCATAATGTCCAACAATCAACATACTGAAGTAAAATTGAATTAATTTATTATTTTTGAGCTTATTAAGATAATAAGGTACTCTAAGCAAACTCTTTAAGTAGAATATTTTTGATGCGGCTGATGGGAAAAAATCCCTTAAGACTTAATGGAGTTATGAAATTGGCAACTAAAATTGATTTTGATAAATGTACGAGCTGTTTTACATGCGTTGAAGTATGCCCTGAAGACGTTTATGATGAAAACGATCAACCTATTATAGCTCGTTCAGAAGATTGTACTGATTGCATGACCTGTGTGGAAGAGTGCCCTGAAGGCGCCATCTCACTCATTGAGTGAGGCAATTTTCCTTTTTTCCTTTTTTGAACGAAAATGGGAAAGATACACATGATCCACGAGTGTAAAAACTCTAGACCTTATGGGAACCCCTTCCGGTCTTCTTTTCTTTGCTAACATTTCAGTTTGTAACAAAAAGTTCGAAGCTCATTTCAAACTAGAACTCCTCTAGTTAGAAATCTAAATACTAGTTTATTCAAGATCTGAGTATTTCTTCAAAATTTAACATCAGTTAACGTAGTAAGTAGATTTTCTTAAAATAAGCAAAAAAAATCTTCAAAACCAAAAAGCGGGAGTGGTGAAAGGATCTCCTCTCCCTGCTTTTGAGGTAAGGTAGTTTGAAGCTAGTTAAAATTAAATACAAAATTTCATTTTAAATCTTTCTTATTGTAATTTATTTGAAATTTCGGAATTTGTGGCAATATGCTATTGTATTTTGTTTAGGAATTCTATTATCTTTTGCTTCACAAACTTTTCATCTGGGCTAAACATCACAATATGGCCAGAGTTCTCCGCCCAAATATGATCAATTAGGGGAGAATTTATTTTGTTCTTGATCTCTTCACCTACTCCCATTGGAACTCTTCTATCGTGACGAGCTTGAATAACTAATAATGGAGCTTGAATTTCAGGTAATTTAGAGCGTACGATTTTTTGGAATTGAAGGGTTTCATGGACACTTGACCAAGGTATGAGTTGATAACCTTTCCATGGATCTTCAGGATCTAATTGTGATTTTTCATGGTATTTTGAAAATTTCTTTATGATTGGAACAAAATACTTCCAATAGCCAAGTAATCGTATTGCAGGGCATAGCCCGATAACAGCAGATACGTGCTTTTTTCTTTCTGCAGCAAGATAAAGGGCTATAGCACCACCTAATGAAAAACCTAATACAACCACTGTTTCATTGTTCTTTTTTAGTTCTTCTAGAGCTTTAATAGATTCATTTACCCAGTCATTCCATGATTTATTCGCTAAATCACCAGGATTTGTGCCATGTCCCGGAAGACGAATACCATGAGTAGTCCATCCCTGTTTTTCAGTTATATATTCCCCTATTGATTTGAGTTGATGTGTGCTACCTGTGAAGCCATGAATTAGGAGAATTGCCTTAGATTGTGATCCTTCAAAATGGAAAGGTTTCCCCCAACTCTTAATTTCAATCATTGAGACATCAGGTCCCAATTGGGACACACATCTAGATATGACTTCTGATTCTGAAAAACTATAATGGTGAAATTTGGATGAATGAAGTCATCTCTACGGGGATACCAAAACTTGATGCCCTAATGGGTGGAGGAATTCCAACTGGAACGATTACATTACTTAAAGGAACATGTGGTACCGGTAAGTCGACTTTAGGGGTGCAATTCCTCGTAGAGGGGGCTCGAAAAGGTCAGAAAGGTATTCTTGTTATTGCAGAGCAAGATAGACGATCTGTTCTAAATAATTTCGCCACTTTAGGTTTATCTGAGCTTATTGAAACAAAAGAAATTCTATTAGTTGATTTCTCTAGACTGAGATCTTTAACAAAAAAAGATCTCTCGGGAAAATTCGCTTTACAATTATTTGAGGATTTAGAAATTGAAGAAGCTCAGCTTCTGGTTTTAGATAGTATTCAGTCATTTGTATTAACAGTCTTAGAAGAAACTACAGAGCGGGTTAGAGACTTAATTTTTCAATTAGCAGATCGATGTAGAAGTGTAGGCATTACTTCTCTTTTCATTTCAGAGGAAGGGACTTATGACGATCTTGGGATTGAAGATTTTATATTAGATAATGTTATTCGATTAGCTAAACGACATCTTGGTGACTGGGAACATAAGACCGTCCAAGTTGCAAAGGTTCGAGGACAAAAGCATGACCATGGAATTCATGGAGCAATTATTACTTCCAAGGGTCTGGATATTGTCCATTCTTATCAAATCGATCCTGAAGTAACTAAAATATCCAATTCTGCGCATTTCGGCATTCCGAGCCTTGATAAGCTACTTAATGGAGGAATCAAGCGTGGTTCCTTCTTCCTTCTTGAGGTTGATTCCCATGCGACTCATTGGCAACCTATACTAGGAGCTTGGCATGCGCACGTTAAGGATTCTAAAGAGGGAACAATTGCTGTTCCCGGAAGTTCAATTGCGACTAAAGAAGTAACCAATATTCTAGAAACAAGTGATGATTTACAAATTACTTTTATTGATGCTTATGGTCGAAAGAAAGCTCAACTTGACAATCGCTCAGAAGATGGTTGGTTTGTATTCAGAGCTGATACAGGAGATCAAATTGTAGAGATGATCGATATAGCTGCAACTCAAGCAAGTAAAGCAGGTTACAAGCCGTTCCGTATCCATATGAATATGAGTGACCTTGCAGGTTTTATTGGAGAAGAGAGTGCACTATCAGCTATTCCAAAAGCCATTGAACTGCTACGAAATTTTGACAATTGTTTAATTGGTATTTGTACTCCAGAGCTCCATACTCCCAGTTATATCGAATCATTACGATATTTTTCCTCAGGAATTATAAAATTGTGGGTAGATCGAGGATTAGAGCTCTTACAGGTAACAAAACATCCTATTGGCTCTATTTCAAGACCATATATTGTACGTAGAATCTCAGAAAAACCATTTCTTGAGCTACTATAGTATTATTATATTAGCAGATCTTTTTGACACTGAAAATAAGAAAGATTTATGGTAGCTCACAAAAAAGATACTAATGCATATTTACACAATTTAATTACTTAGATTCCTTTCAATTCATTTTTATTCAGGTGTTTCCCTTTGAAAATTGATAAATATGATTATCCTGATGATCTCCTTTATTATATTGCCGACCCTGGTCATATTTGGGTTCGGAAATTAGAAAAATCAGTTCAAATTGGGATAGACGATTTTAGTGTAGATTTAGCAGGTAAAATCTCGTTTATTCGTTTAAAAAAAGCTGGAAAACCAGTTATAAAGGGTAAATCGATGGGTACATATGAAACTGCAAAATGGGTTGGAGCTTTAAAGAGCCCAGTGACAGGAACTATCTTAGCTACAAACCCAGATGTGAGTAAAACACCTGAGATCATTAATGAGAATCCCTACAAAGTATGGTTAGCAGAAATTGAAGTTGAAAACCTCGACGAAGAACTCAATGATCCTAATCTTGTCCCAGTGGGAGAAAAATTACAAGAATATATTTTAGCAGAAATTGAAGAACACCGTGATCCTATAGAGTGACTCCTTTCCTTTTTTCCCTCATTCTTTCCAATAAAGAAGACTTTACGGTTTTGACGATTTCTAAGAAGTTATTATTCTATTGATGTCCTCTTAAAGTAAAAAACTCTTGAGTCCTTTCTCTAATATGTTTTAAATGCGAAACTATTCAAGGAAGTATTTTTACAATGTATTGCGTTTCTGATAACATTCAATGCAATTAACTATTTCTCGGTATATTGGAAGGTGTCAAATTCCCAATGACCCGCTATAGAAATTCTGTGAAGATTCGGCTGTCAGATGAAACATTGAAAAAATTAAACCAAATGAGTGAAGCATTGGGACTCCCTGTGTCGACTTGTGCTCGAATGTTACTTCGAGTAATCCTTGAAGCAGGCGAGGAGGAATTAATACCTCGTATGATTAGAACCATGTCTAAAGAACGTGAATTTTGATCTTCAAGTTTCTTTTTGGGTTTTATTTAGTTCTTTCTTAACTCAAAAATACTTTCAGAGTAAAACGACCTTTCTCGTGATGCTTTCTTTGTAACAGGTCTTTCATCACGATTAATAATTGTAAAATCACTTTTCTCTGCAATTTCTGGATATAAGTCAAATTTATCATTAGCAACAATGAAAGCTTTTGCAGTTGGTTTAAGGAATCCAGAAAGATTTCTAAATACTTCAATAATCCCTTCCTTATATTCCTTCTGGGCTTTCTTACTTGAACCTTTAATTCCAGGGCCAATCTCACTTTCAGCTTGCCATGGAAGCCCAAGAATCCCATATGCATATCTGTGTTGTTCATGGTAGTCTAGAACGCCAACATATGGTGGTGATGTGAATAGCCCATCAAATTTACCTGAAAATTCATAAATAGATTCAAGATCTACAGTTCGTGAGTCCCCGGTAAATAATGTAGTTTTTGCTTCTGTTCTAATTTTAGAAAATTCCTCTATGCGCCGAATTGTATCCTTTGTATATTTTTGTAGATGTTTTAAGGTAGTTTGAATTGGTGCACATATATTTCCTTTATGTTTATGACAATAATACGGTTCTTTTACAGAAGCTGTCGGTCTCGTAAGTTCAAAATGAAATGTAAGTCGAACAGAGCGTGCAGATCTACAAAGCACTACTTTAAGTAAATCTTGATATTCATAGTTAGGGATTAATGACTTATAATAAGATATTTCAGATAAAGATCGTATGGGGAACCATTCTAATAAATAGTCAGACTTGAATAAAGGAAATGAAATCTCCTTAACATCTTTTGAATTATTCTTAGGAAAATCTTCCAAAGAAGGTTTTTTCTGTTTTTCTAAACCAAATTCCTTATGACTGAATTTCTCAACTTTCCTGTAAATATCCAAAAGCTCTTTTCGGACTTTT
This sequence comes from Candidatus Hodarchaeota archaeon, assembly GCA_016839955.1. Next base: position 21,518 of record JAEOTI010000274.1, read on the forward strand.
GGCAGATTATAGTTTTGGGTCTTAGCGCGAGATATCATACAGTTAAATTCTGAGATGTCTATACCAATAGAATTTAATCCTAGGACATTCGCTTCAACTAACGTTGTACCTGAACCTACAAATGGATCTAGGATGAAATTCCCTTTTGAAAACGCTCTAGATAAATAAAATTCGACTAATTGGGGAATAAACTTCCCAAGATAGGGATGAAGCCTGTGTACATGTTTAGTCCGAACCCTTTCAGGTATGTAAAAAAATGCGAGTTCTTCCTTGAATTCTCCTAATTGTTCCTTTGTTTGGTTTATTATTTCTTCTTGTGCATGAAAATACATTTTTAACTCGTTCAAAGATACTCTGAGATCTCCACTCCTTGCTTTATCGATTTTTACTCCCCTGGAGTTGTACTTGTTTATTCTATGATATTGAATCAAGTAAGAAATATTACTTGTTGTTTTATTAAAACGCTCTCCCGCCTCTTTGAGAGTAAGAAATTTATTCGGTTCTTTATCCACGGCTATCGACTCACTTGGTACCAACACGGGTAGCTTTTGATAACCTAATAGACCGAGGATTATCGATATCTATGTATTGCTGCACAGATTCTATTTCCTCTTCATTAACACCATAAGAAATAGCCAACTTCCATCCCCATTCACTTTTTAGATGATTTTCAGTGTAACATAAACTAGTTATTATTTCTTCATCTGTTCCATCAAGATTCACGTTTTTAGCATTTAAAACCAAGGAATAATCAAAATTGCTTTTCCCATCAGCACTTGCGACACTACAAACAATAATTTGGTCTTCTTTAGCAAGAAGAAGGATTGGATGAGTAGCACTGATTCCTTTTCTTTGTAAAAGAGTTCGTTTCAATTCCAAAAGTCACCGTAAATTCTAAGAATTGAATGAATATTTGAGTTAAGCCAATAATTTTTTTTCTTTATTAACTATGAATAATGTGATGTTACTTCGGAAAAAGGCTTCTCTAATGACCACATCCACTCACTTGGAAAAAGCAAAGGAATTAAGAAAAAAAGGTATGTTTAGTGATGCTTTTACCGAACTTGAGCAGATTTGGGAAACTCTAAATCCAAATCAGCGATCAGAACGAATTCAATGTCTAAATGAGCAAAGTCAATGCCTTTGGCGGATGGCAAAATTCAGTGAGGCCACTATTTATGCTCAAAAGGCATTTGATCTATCAAAGGAAAATCCACTTGATTCCTCAGGACAAGCAATCGCCCTAAACAACTTAGGTGTAATTTCTTTACAAAATGGCGATTTAGAGAATGCAGAACAGTATTTTCAAAAAATTCTTACATTTAAAGAAGAATTAATACATAAAGAAACCATTGCTATAACCTTAAATAATTTAGGGATTATTCAAAGACGCAAAGGAAATTTGAACAAAGCTGAAGAATACTTTTTTCAGAGCAAAGATGTTTTTGAACAGATGAATGCTATAGAACATACTGCATACATTTTGAATAATATTGGAGAAATCTATCGACTTCGAGGTGAATTGATACCAGCAATGGAACTTTACAAGCATAGTTTAAAATTAAAACAACAAATAGGCGATTCACATACAATTGCTGTGACTCTGAATAATCTTGGAATAATTTCTTGGCAACTTGAGCAATATAAAGAATCAG
>JAEOTI010000275.1 GCA_016839955.1 Candidatus Hodarchaeota archaeon
AAAGAAGTGTGATTATATTTGGAGCGTTATAGAGGTCTGTGGATTTAATTTTAAATGTGATAGAAAATCTTTTTCTAAGGAAAAACCAGAAAATTTCAATAATAATTTTAGGAGTTTTTTCCTTTTGAGTGAAAATGAGAAACAGCTCAATGCTGGAAATGAGTCTTCAGAGTGGTTATCAAAAGAATTTTTGCTTGCGTACATTTGGGGATTTCTTTTTATTATTGAATCTATTAGTTCCTTCTTTATTCACAATCCTGACGCAATTGAATTTTTACAATGGATTGGTTGGGGAGTTTGGGGTGCAGGGGTGTGTTTAGTTTTAGCACCTATCATAATTTTTCCAAAAAAGGGAGGGGCACCTAGTAGAAGACAATTTGTTGAAACTACAGAGCTTGTTGAGACAGGTGTTTATAGTGTAATCCGACACCCTCAATACTTCGGGGGAGCTGTAATCATGTTTTCTTTAATTTTGTTCTCCCAACATTGGCTTGTCACAGCTTTTGGAATTCCTGCAATAATATTGCTATATATTAATACAAGACAAGCCGATTCAGGTCTCATTGACAAATTTGGAGAAGCGTATGTAGAATATATGCGATCTGTTCCAAGATGGAATATTCTACAAGGAGTTCTAAGGCGCTTGCTCCGAAATCGTTGAAAAACTATGTACAGACAGCTATTTCAAGAAAAACAAATCTAGATAGAATAATAGGGATTTATTTTCTCAGCTAACTTAGAAAAATATTCGTCATTCTTCTGTTGGACAGTTATTACCCGTTCGGGATCACAGGGTTTCAATGGTTTATCATGATAGGTCTCGTTGCTACGAATATTGAATTGCAGTTTACAAAAATCATTCCATTCTGTTGGGCAGACTTCCGGAAGGTCAATGCCCATAAAACTTGCTAATAGGACAGTCCAACAACGGGCTGTGGCTTCTGGATTATATCCACCACCACCTGTAAGAATTATTCCCTTTGGAACATTCTCTACAAGCTCTTGAACCCTTTTACCCAACCACGAAAAGGAATTTGTGGTTAAGAGTAGCTCTCCAATAGGGTCTGTGAAATGAGGATCTGTGCCACATTCCCAGAAAACTAATTCTGGGTCGAATTGATCCCAAATCGGTGGGACGAGTTTTTGAAAGGCATTTTGGTAAGCTTGATCTCGTGTAGAAGGATAAAAAGGAAGGTTGACATTGTATCCAAGGCCATTTTCCTCACCAATTTCTTCTGGTTCCCCTGAAGCTGGTTCAATAAAACTACTTGCTAAATGAAGTGAAAGGACAAGAACATTAGATGATGTATAAAATGCTTCCTGGACTCCATTTGGATGATGGACATCCGTATCAAGGAATAAAATACGCTTTACACCTTGATTAAGAGCTTTCTTAATAGCAATCACAACATCATTATAGTAACAAAACCCATCGGCACGTTCGGGATGGGCATGATGCATACCTGCTAAAATAACAAATTCTTGTCTTGTTTCTTCCGTCACTACTCGCTTGGTGGCTTCTAACATTCCTCCTACAATTGTACTTGCAGAGTAATGTAGGTCTGGAAACACAGGACATTCAATAGTTCCCAAACCATACTCAGTTGCTTCACCACCTTGAAAACTTAATGATTCGACTACTTTGACATATTTTGGAGTATGATAAGTTAATAATTCATCATGAGTAGCTTCTCGAGGAGTATAATATTGGAAATGTTCTTGTAAAGGGGAACAACGTAGAAGATGATCAGCCACTCCGATTCTCATTGGTGTCATAGGATGATATTTTCCTAAATTATACTTCAAATAGGTATCACTGTATGTATAGGCAAGAGATTGCATCGTATGCACCTTATAGAATTAGGTTCAAACGTTCTTCAGCAAATAAATTGAAATTTACTATTCAGATATTATTAACTGAGAGAATTTTGATAAATTTAACGAAATTTAGAGAAAAAAGCAAAAGAAACTTTTTCCTACGGAATTTTTATTCTTGAGAGAGCCCATTCGATTCTATATCGTGTTTCATCATGAACAGTAGAAAGAAAGGGAATTAATGCCTCTCCGCCCCTAGGATCCCCTAATTCACCTAATACCTCCGCAACTTTAACTATTAGATCATCATGATCCCCTGGTGTTAAAATTTGTAGAAATCTAATCAAAGATTCTACTGCTCGCCGATCCTTAATAACCCCCAGTGCTTCAATAATGGTGCTCGCATCAGGTGAGACAACCTGAGTTTCACTCATTCGGTCCAGATTTCGGATAAGAGGTTCAAGAGAATGTTTACCCAGTTTTGCTAGTTTTTCTACCACACTTTTCCGAACTGGGTTTGCGTCTTCCATTGGATCACATTCTAGCTTCTGGCTAATTTCGCCATTATCCAATAAATTAGATTGTGTTTTCTCAAAGATTTACGAAAAATGTTATTTGAGATACTTTAGTCCTTCTGCATAAAAAAAATTACACATTAACAACGAAGTGTATCCATAAATGATCGTTACAATTCCTTTTAGAAAATTATTGTTAGATTAATTATTTTTGATCTTAATAACAAAGAAAATAATTGTATGAAAAATTCCCTCATTAATTCATGACTTTATTAGCGTACTAAGCCATATGGTGTGAGGATACAAAATTGAGTCAACTCACATCAGATTCCATCAATTCATTCCAAGAGTATTTTGAATATGCTAAGTGGATTAGTGCTTTTGCAGAACGTCCCATCGATTTTTTACAAGACTTTATCGAAGATATTAATCCTGTTAAGGCTAAGGCTGCAAACGATATTCTAAATGATCGAAGATACAACGCTGAAAGATTTAATATCTGTCGAAATAATTTCAAACGAAGGTTAGAACAATTAGGTGCGGAAAAAAAGAAAAGTATGATGCCAACAATTCGCTGGATGGATAAAGTGTACGAGTCTTTCACTGACTTTAAAGAAAGCTCTCAATAACCTATTTTTAGAGAAATTGCCTATCCTTCTGTATCAATAGAATCTGGTGGAGGGGCTGGTTCTCGAGGTTTACCTGGATGTGTAAATTGTTCAACACCTATAAAACGGATAGTGTCTTCGAAATCTTTAATTGCATTCTCAAACTCACCAGTGCTATTTTGAATAATCCTTAGTAAACAACCACTCCTCGCTGAATAAGCAGCCGCATAGGCCTTGTTAATGACTTTGTGTTCTAAAATATCATCAAAAGTCTCAATTGTTCGTAGTGGTCGGCTTTTATCGAGTTTTCGACGTCCTCGAATTTCTGCTTCGTGTGCATCAACTAAAACAATTGCGCTTGGAGAGAGACGTTCCAACATACGATTAGTGAGCCCTGGAAGATACGATCCAGTCTCTGTTTTAATTGCACAGTGTGTATCCAGTAATATGTTCTCAGGGCGTTCTGCAATGTGTTTTGTGGTTCTCCATTGAAGTTCTTCTTGAACATCTGCAGAAAGATTACGCATTTCATCTCGGCTTTTGACTAATCCTGCTTCTTGACAAATGTTGAGCATTTCAGTCCCAAAAGAGACAATAGAATAATTTAAATCATCCTTGATTTTCTTCCAGGCTTCATAAAGGAGTGAAGATTTCCCTGCTCCGGGAACACCTGCAACTATGATTATACGTCCCATATTATTAGGTCTCCTGTCTTTTAGGCATCTTTTGAAGATGTTGAGATTTATATTTATTCAATATTTTCTGAAAAAACTTGTTTTTGATGATTAAAAAAATTCATCTAATCTCTTTAATTGACGAGAAGTGACTGTGGTAGATATTTTTGGAAGGTATAGTATATGTGGCTCAA
>JAEOTI010000276.1 GCA_016839955.1 Candidatus Hodarchaeota archaeon
TATTTCACTCTCTGGTTATTCAAGCTTTGATGAACAAAATCGTTTCATTGTATATGTGCAATCTTAGTTGTTTTAATTCTCCCCAATGTTGCTTGTGTAATCCTGTTACAAATTCAGCAATTATTTGTCATTCCTGTCGAGAGTTCATCTATACTCCTGTTTTACGTCATCCTGCTTGGATTTTTCTTGGAGTCGTTGAGTTCCAACAACGACAACCGTTCTAAAAGACTTATACAACTCTTAGCATCCATAGACATCTATTGTACGCTCATCATTGTTGTGGCTAATTTCCTGCTTCGCAGAGGTGTGCCTGAAGCCGTCAGGTCTTATCACCTCTCCACAGGCGTTTAATGTCTCTGACAAACTACCAGCGACGGAATAATTAGGATGTAAATTTAATCGACAATAATAATATTGTTCCATATTCAACGCGGAATTTAAATCGCGGTCCAACGTCATCCCACACATGGGACATTCAAAGACACGGTCGGTTAAAACCAAATCAGTATGATAATACCAACAGGTCGAACAGAGCTTCGAGGACGGATAAAATCGAGGGACCTCGACATAATCCGCTCCATTCCAGTCACTTTTATATCTCAACTGCCGTAGGAATTCGCCATGAGCGGCATCCGCCCAACTTTTCGCTTGTCGTTTATTTTTTTGGAGTCCTGCAATATGTAAATTCTCAGTGACCAGGACACCGTGGTTTTGAGTGACGTAGGCACTGAGTTTGTGATGATGATTAGTCCGACAGGCGCTCAGGCGTTGATGGAATCGCGCTAACCGATGAACAGCTTGTCGACGGTTCTGTGATCCTTTTTGCTTGCGGGAGACCGCCCGCGACAACCGCTGTAATTTCCTTTCTCCTGTCCGAAGCCATCGGGGGTTTTTTAACTCGAGACCATTTGAAAAGGTAGCAAATTTAACTAAGCCCGGATCAAGTCCGAGGACCATTGGTTGCTCATTCGGGAGCGAAGCTGGCACCTCTTCAGTGATTTGTAGGGCCACATACCACCGATCTGCCGTGCGGGATATTGTGGCACTGAGGATGTGAGCAGACGAAGGTAATTGAGGGCGTTCCTTCAGTCGTAACCTCCCTAAACGGGGCAATTGGACCAGTCTCCTCTCAGGAGAAATACGAATTATGCCGGTAAGACGAAAACTGTCCTTACAACGCCCTTTCTTTTTGAACTTTGGAAAGCCCACATATCGGGTGGTCTTCCCCGTTTGACGGTCCTTTTGGTTCTTGTAAAAGTTGGTAAAGGCTCGGCCTAAGTCTCGTAAGGCTTCTTGAGGTATACACTTGGAATAGTTGTACATCCATGAAAAATTGCTCTGCTTGAGAGTGTTAAGTTGTTTATGTTGTCTCATCGCATCAGTGAACCGCTCGTTGCCTTGATTGTTATGGTATCGTTCAGTCCGGTCCGCCAGACCCCAATTCCAGGCAAATCGGGTGGTCCCGGCACACTGAGAGAGTAGAGTACGTTCTTTGTTATTGACTTTCAGTTCATAGCGGTAACCCCGGATACAAATCATTGTTTCAAGGTCTCCAAAGCTTTTTTTGCCCTATTTCGAGCGGACCGCCGACCATACAACCGGGCACAAAACGAAGTTAATACATCTATCATGTCTTGCACTAAATCATCTGTACATTCAGTCGCATTGAGCACCCGGAGCTCTCGCTTTGAGGCTTTCAGTGTCATAGCGATGTATTCATACCCAAAACGTGTGAGCCGGTCCTTGTGTTCCACTAAAATAATAGGGATCGTAGGATCCGCTAACAGATGGAGGAGTTTTTTCCGGTGACCATTCAATCCAGAACCAATTTCAGTGAGTTCTTTCACCACTTGCAGTCCATTCGCTGCAGCATAGTCGCGTAAACGTTGTAATTGACGTTTCAAGTCAGGTTTTTGATCGTTCGACGAGACACGAGCATAGAGCGCCGCCTGGGGTTGTCTTGATATCTCAGGTGCCGAGGGATGCACTAAGATGGTTCCAGTGGGTAATTGCTCCGTAGGTAAGGGGAATTTCCCAGAACGGTATAACCGATATGCTGTATGGTAACATACCCCTTTCTGTCGTGCCCAGTCTGCTAATTTCATTGTCACATCTGTTAATCAGTGTTAATGTTTGGTTATAAACTCACAAAACAGTTGTAAACCCTGAATTGAGTGATTTTCAAAAATGATGATCTAAATTTATCAATTGTATAACATAGCATGCAGAAAAAATTTACTTGTTAACAAAAATTTCCAACAAACCTAATATTAGAGCTTCCTTAGTGTTAATTTAAAATTGCTTGGAGATCTATAAAATGCCAATCCGTTTCTTCAACACTCTATCCCGTCAAGTAGAAGACTTTGAGCCCCTAGAACCTGGAAAAGTACGAATGTACAATTGTGGACCAACAGTTTACGATTTCCCTCACATAGGAAACTATCGTTCTTTCTTTTTAGCGGATATGTTACGACGCTACTTGGAATTTCGAGGATTTGAGGTACTTCAAGTTATGAATATCACGGATATAGATGATAAAACAATTCGCGACTCAGGCCAAGCTAGAATGGAACTGGAAGAGTTTACGAAGAAATTCACAGCGGAGTTTTTTCGCGGTCTAGACATGCTTAACATCCGACGGGCTCATCTGTATCCTAGAGCAACCATTCATATTCCAGAAATGATTGAATTAATCTCGAAATTGATTAATAATGGTCATGCTTATCAAAAAAGCGGTGATGTCTACTTTAAGATTTCCAGCTTTCCTAATTATGGAAAACTTGCTAGAATCGACCCTGAAAAATTGCAAATTGGAGCATCAGTAGATGTAGATGAATATGAAAAAGATAATCCCCGCGATTTTGCATTATGGAAGGCTGCAAAACCAGAAGAACGGGAACGAAACATTTTCTTTGAAAGTCCTTGGGGTGAAGGACGCCCTGGTTGGCATATAGAATGCTCTGCTATGGGGATGAAATACTTAGGAGAAAGTTTCGATATTCATACAGGAGGCGTTGATAATCTCTTTCCTCACCATGAAAATGAGATTGCTCAATCTGAAGGAGCGACAGGAAAACTCTTTGTGAAATATTGGATTCATGGCGAACATTTACTCGCTGATGGTATAAAAATGGCTAAATCTGCTGGAAACTATGTAAAGTTGCGGGAAATTTACAAACACGGTACAGACACACTCCGATATCTTTTTCTCTCTACACATTACCGTCAACAGTTAAATTTAACAGAAAACACGATTAAAAACGCTCAAGCAAATATTGAAAGACTTCGAACCTCTCTCAACGATTTACGTTCCGAAATCGCTTCAGAACAAACTCATTTAGACTATGGGGAAAATGAAAAGTCTCTATTACTTCAATTACAACAAGCCCGACAAGATTTCGTTGAAACAGTAGATAATGATCTAAACTTACCTGGAGGTCTTAACAGTCTTCATAAGATGTCTCGTGCAATCAATGTCTACTTAGGTCAAGATTATCGCAATTTAGGTGTTTTAAAGCAATCTTTTTCATACTATTCTGAATTACTTAACGTCCTAGGTATATTCGAAGAATCTTCAGAACAAAAAGAAAGCAAGTTGGTGGAAGATCTTATTCGGATAGTAATTGATATTCGCCAAGAAGCTAGGGAACAGAAAGATTTTACAACGGCTGATACAATTCGTTCCCGTCTTGCAGAAATTGGAATCGAACTTAAAGACCTTTCAGACGGAGCTCGATGGAGTTTTGGCAAAAAAAATTAGGAATTCATGGTAAGATCTATATTACTCCTATAATAGCTAGAGAACTACTCGTACCAATTCGATTTGCTCCAGCTTCAATCATTTGGATAGCGACTTCTTTAGTTCTAATCCCTCCTGAAGCTTTGATTTTCATCCTATCTTCTACAGTTTTTCGCATTAGTTTTAGATCAGCTACCGTTGCACCACCAGTCGAGAAACCAGTTGATGTTTTGACAAAATGTGCGCCTGCTTGTTCACTTAATTTGCAAGCTTGAATTTTCTCAGACTCAGAAAGTAGGCAGGTTTCAATTATTACTTTCACAATTAATTCTGGCCCCGCAACTTCGACTACATACTTTATCTCATTTAGAACATAGTCAAAATCGGAATTTTTTAATGCAGCTATATTGATTACCATATCTAGTTCATGTACGCCTCTTTCTGAGAGGTTTTTTGCTTCGAAACCCTTTGTTAATAATTCAACAGCACCTAATGGAAAACCTATCACGCTACATACCTTAACATCTGAATCTAGAGTCTGCTCAAGAGCTAATGAGGTGTAACTTGGATTAACACAAACTGAGTAAAAATTGTATTTTTTTGCTTCTTCACATAATTTGACTATATCTTGCTTTATTGCATCTGGTTTGAGATTTGTATGATCAATGTATCTGGCTAGTTCCAAAATTCTTTCCACCTATGATTTGCAACCTTCAATAATCTTTGTAAACGATTCAGGATCTAAACTAGCTCCTCCAACGAGGAATCCATCAACATCTTCTTTGGAATATAATTCTTTTGCATTTCCAGGTTTTACACTTCCCCCGTATAGGATTTGAGTTGTATTGGCAATTTTTTCATTTATTTTGTCCCTTAAAAATGCTCTAATTGATTGATGGACTTCTTGAGCTTGTTCAGGGGTAGCGGTGTGTCCTGTCCCGATAGCCCACACGGGTTCGTAAGCAATCAAGAATCTTTTTTCAAGATTCCTTTCTAAAATTGGAAAAACAGCGTCTATCTGTCTTTTAATTACTTTCTCGGTATTTCCTGATTCTCTTTCTTCTAATTTTTCCCCTACACAGATAACTGGGATTAATTCGTTGGTAAAAGCAGAATCAACTCGTTTTTTGACTTCCTCATCACTCTCTCCAAATATATGTCTTCGTTCTGAGTGCCCAAGTATAACATAACTGCATCCTGCATTTCGTACCATTTGAGGAGATAGTTCTCCAGTGAACGCTCCTTTAGGTTCAAAATACATAGTTTGAGCACCAACTTGTACTGTGGAACCTGCTTGTGAAAAATCACCACTTAATTGTGGACAAATATATATGGGAGGGCAAATTATTACATCAGCCCAGTCAAAATGTTTATTTATTGTCTGAAAAAATTGATGGGCTTCTTGTAAGTTCATATTCATTTTCCAATTAGCTATAACGCATGGTTTTCGTCCCATTCTAACACCTCAAGATGTTTATGATTTCTAAAAAACATATGTATATTTTTTCGCTTCTTGTTATATTTTTTAGTCCTTTTTTCAACCTCAGGTTGAATTTTTCGATTTTTTAATAATTGCACGAATATCTGTAAGATATAAACAAGCTTCTCTTAGGGCTAGATCTTTTATTGAATTTTGCTTCACACTCTCTGTAGATGAATCTAATGCTGCATCAAAGATATTTAACACCCGTTGTTCTTCTTTGATAGTGTGATAAAGAACTTTAGCTCTTCCCACTAATCCATTGTTCCTCTGTTTACCAGTTAGTATTTGTATTTGATCTATATAATTATTAATATATAATAAAGAGGAGTCTAGATTAAGATCATAAGCTTCTAATAACCCCATTAACAATAAGCTATGGACTGAGAGGTTAGATTTTCCTTTTGAGATCTCTAAAAGCTGCTTCTTAGTAATTTCTAGACTGGTACGTTCACCAGTTAAAAGATGCATTTGTGCAGAATATAACCGACGAAAATCCTCCAATGGTAAATTTTGACGCAAAAGATTCTTAATGAGTTCCAAAACCTGTTCAAGTTCAGCTTTATAACAATCGAAACTCATATGTGGAATCTCACTTATTTAGAGATGACTTGCTCAACAGTGTTCAAAATTGGAGGTAAACAACTTACCACTAAATCTGGAAAATCATATAATAATGTCTTCGTTGATACGGTATTTGTAGTTAAGTAATGATTTTTCAGTTTTTCAAGAACTCTTCGAAGTCTTTCTTCTCCACGTTCTGAAAGAGAAAGACTGTGTATAATCAAAGGTATTACCGATTTTGCGCCTTTGTTTTGATACCATTCAACTGATTTAAGAAGAGTGTTTCCAGTAGATAATATATCATCGACAAGGAAAACATCTCTTCCTTTAGGGTCAATAGCACTACCGGTAATTTCTACAGTGTGAGAATCTGTTCGACGCTTTCCAGAACTTGGTAGGGACATACGAACGCTTCCAAATTCATCAGCAGTTACAATTAAAGGGTTGGAAACATCATATTTCTTTTTAGCTTCTTCAATAATATATGGAACAAGCGATATTTTCTTTATCTTTCCTATTGACAACAGATTTTTAAAAAAAACAAAAGATTCAGGAGGATGTGGTTCAA